>JAEURM010000006.1 GCA_016789245.1 Anaerolineales bacterium | reverse complement strand
GATGAGCCGAGCGCGGCCAACAACGTGCTGAAGATTCAATCCGGCGCGATTGTGGATGTGGGCGGCGGCACCACCGGCGTGGCTGTTGTGCAAGCTGGGCAAGTGGTGGCTACGGCGGATGAAGCCACCGGTGGCACGCATTTTTCACTCGTCATCGCGGGTGCGGCCAATCTCACCTTTGAGCAGGCCGAGGAACTGAAGAAGAATCCGCGTGAGCAAAGCCGGCTGTTTCCGGTGGTGCGGCCCGTCATGGAAAAGGTAGCCAATATCGTCCGCCGGAGCATTGCCGGGCACACCGTAGAAAAACTTTATCTGGTGGGCGGCACCTGCGCTTACCCGGGCATGGCCCAAGTGATTGAAGACTATGTGGGCCTACCCACTTTTGTGCCGAGCAATCCGTTGTTTATCACGCCGCTGGGCATTGCGATGCACAATTAATAATCACTAACCCCTAATCCCTGCCCCCTAAAAATTTAGGGGCTAGGGATTAGGGATTGGAGAAACATGGCTGATCAATTTTCACTCCGCTGTTATTCTTACTTAGACCGGATGCAACCGCAGTACGCGGCGTTTGTAGGCACCATCACGCAAGGTGACTTGCCCACCGAAGGCATGGCCTCGCTGTACATTGAGATGGCCCCGGGCAATGAAGCCTTCCGCATGGTGGATATTGCCGTGAAGGCCACCGAAGCCAAGCCGGGCGCGCAATTGGTAGAGCGCGAATTTGGCATGTTTGAAGTGCATTCCCGCTCACAAGCTGAAGTGCTAGAGGCGGGCCGCATTGTGCTAGAGCGGCTGGGCTTACAAGTTTCAGACCGGGTAAAGCCCATCATTGCTTCCGTGCAAGTGATTACAAACGTAGACCCGTATCAGGCGCAACTGCTCAACCGTTTTCGGCGTGGCAGTATGCTGGTGCCGGGTGAGACGATGCTGGTGCTAGAGTGTGCGCCCGCCGCGTACATCAACTTTGCCTGCAACGAAGCGGAGAAGGGCGCGTCCATCAAAATTTTGCACGTCTCCTCCGTGGGGCGGTTTGGCCGTATGTGGCTCTCCGGCTCGGAGGGGGAGATTTTGGCCGCCCGCAACGCCGCGGTGCAAGCCATAGAATCCATTGATGGCCGCCCGGGAGCTTAGCCATGCCCAAAACCTTCATCACGGAACATGATATTCAAGATTTACACACACGCGGCACGCGGCAATTGAACGTGAGTGATGATGTGGTGCTCACGGATTTGGCCTATGAGCGCGCGTTGAAGTTGGGCGTAGAACTGAAGCGCGGCGCGGCCAGCCCGGCCCCCGCGCCCTCGGCTTCTGCGGCCAACAACTCAGAATTAGCCCGCCGCGTCAAAGCCGCCGTCCTCGCCCGCCTCGGCGGCACGGTGGATGAGAAACTACTGGATGCTGTGATTGCCAAGGTGCTGGCAGGGGTGAAATAACAGACTTCAGAAGTGTGCGCATCAAGCCCCAATCACTTCAGGCCTTAGGTGCACACACTTCCGAAGTCTAAGTGCAAATAAAACGGCTGAGGCCATAAATGCCTCAGCCGTTCGCTATTTAATAAGACCTCCGAGATGCGCGCACCTCGGAGGTCTGCTGAAAAACTTACGCGCCTTGTTCCATCACCCAGCAGGCGTGGGGCGGGAAGGAGAGGGTGTAATCTTTGCCCACCTGCGGCAATTCTAGCTTGCGCTCATTGAAAATATCTGCCGTGAGCGTGGCGCCTTCATTGCCCAACGCCACCTTCACGCGCACAATGGAGCCGAGGAACGCCACATCTTGCACGGTGCCTACCAAACGGTTCACGCCGCCCTCAATGCCAATCCGCAACTCCTCTGGCCGAAGCATGAGCGAAACCAACGCATCTTTGGGCTGGGAAATGGCTGTGCCGGTGGTGAACGTTTGGCCGTGATAGTTGAGTGTGCCGGTGGCCGGATTTTCTACGCGGCAGGCCAATTGGTTGAGCGTGCCCACAAACGAGGCCACAAACGGCGTGCGCGGGTAGTTGTAAATTTCAAACGGCGTGCCCACTTGCTCCATGTGGCCTTTGCTCATCACCACCACCCGGTCTGAAATAGACATGGCTTCTTCTTGGTCATGCGTTACAAAGATAGTGGTGATGCCCAACTGTTGCTGGATGCGGCGGATTTCACCCCGCAGTTCACCCCGCACCTTGGCATCTAACGCCGAAAGCGGCTCATCTAACAACAGCAACTCCGGTTTAATGGCCAGGGCACGGGCCAGAGCCACGCGTTGTTGCTGGCCGCCGGAAAGTTGGTAAGGATAACGCCCGCTAAACTCTGGCATTTGAATGAGGTGAAGCATTTCCTTCACGCGCGCCGCAATTTCTTCTTTGGGTTGCCCGGCCACGCGCAGGCCAAAGCCCACGTTATCGGCCACCGTCATGTTGGGGAAGAGGGCATAGCTCTGAAACACCATGCCAATTTTGCGCTGGTTGGGCGGCATGCGCGTAATATCTCGTCCGTTGACTTGCAATGTGCCGCTAGTGGGCATTTCAAACCCGGCCACCATTCTCAGCACGGTGGTTTTGCCACAGCCGCTCGGCCCTAGAAAAGAAATAAACTCGCCGCGCTGGGCCTGCAGGTTGAAGTTTTCGACTGCCACGCTGGTAGCAAATTCTTTGCGGATGTTGGTTAGTTCAAGAAAATACATGGTTGTTAGAGATGCTTGATGATTAGGACGCAGATGAACGCAGTTTGGCGCAGATTTCCAGCTTCAGCATCGGCATTTATCTGCGTTATCAGCGTCCTGAAATTTTCACTCGTTATCGCGCACCCGCCACTTGGCTTTGGCCGGGCGCGTTGCGGGTGAGATATTGTAATAGGGCCATCATGCCCCATGTAATGCCAAAACTGATAATGGCCAGCGCGGCGGGTTCATAGGCGCGGTTGGCGCCCATGTTTTGCATGTACGGGCCATAGGCGGGCCACACCAGCAGAGAAGCAAAAGTGTACTCACCGATGACGATAGAAATGGTGAGAAGTGCGCCGCTGAGCAACGCCGAACGGATACAGGGGAAGATGATCCACATCAGCACTTGGAAGGTGTTGGCGCCCAAGCTTTGCGCGGCTTCCGTAAGGGTGCGCACATCTATGGTGCGGAGGCCAGTATCTACCGCGCGGTAAATGTACGGGAACGAGAGCACCATGTAACCGGCAATGAGCGGGATGCGGGTGGCGGTGAGCGGTTCTAGCTCTAGGCCAAAGAAGCGGATGGTGCGGCCATAGGTTTGAATGATGCCAAACACCAGCACAATGGCAGGCACTACAAAGGGCATGAGGGTGATGAATTCCACCACCGGGCGCAGGCGGGGCAAGCGCAAATTTACCCAGTACGCCGTGGGCACCACGAGCAAGAAGCTTACAAGGATAGTGATAAAGGCGTATGAGAGTGACCAGCCAAAACTCTGCCAAAAGCGAGCATCATTCAAAATCACTTGATAGGATTTGAAGCCCAACACGCCGCGTTCCATGCGCAAGGAAAAATCAAAGGTAGCGAAGAGCGGGATGAGAAAGTAGGCCGCGCCGAGCAAATACCACAGCCACGCCCACCATTTTGAGCTGGAGGGTTTCATTTGAGCCACCGTTCACTGCGCCGTTGCAGAAGTGAGTAACCAATCAGCGAGAGGGCCATAATCACCACCATGCCCAACGCCAACGCAAAACCTAAGCCTCGGTTCGGCAGAGAGTCACCGCTAATCTGAGCGCCGATGAGGAGCGTAACCAATGGCAGTGTGCCGCCGGTGAGGGCATAAGCGGTGGCGTACGCGCCAAACGAGTTGCCGAAGAGCAAAATCATCATGCCTAACATAGAGGGGAGCAAAATAGGCAAGCCGATGTGCCGCCAGTATTGCCAGCCAGTGGCGCCCAAGTTTTCGGCGGCTTCCCGCCACTCACGCCGTAACCCTTCCAGCGCCGGCGTCATGATCAAAATCATGAGGGGCAGTTGGAAGTAGAGGTAAGTGAAGCTGAGGCCCCAGAAATTGTATAAGCTGAAATCCGTAGAATAAATATCAAAGCCCAGAATGTTCTTCATGAACGCCGTGACCAAACCAGTACGGCCCAGTGTGGCGATGAAGGCGAAGGCGAGTGGCACACCGGCAAAGTTGGAGGCCACGCCGGAGAACGTGATGAGGACGGAGCGCAGAGCGGGGGGCAGGCCACCGAAAATAACAGCGTAGGCCACAAAAAAACCGAACACGCCGCCCATGACGGCGGTGGTGAGGCTGATTTGGATGCTTTGAATGTAAGCCGAAACAATCACCCGCTCGCGGAATAAATCAAAAATATTGTTGAGCGTAAAGTTGCCGTTTTGATCTTGAAAACTGCCAATAAATAATGAGAGCGAAGGAATAAGCAAAAAGCCGATGGCGAAAATAAAAAACGGCACTACACCCAGCCACGCCCAAGAAAACGGCGTACGGGGAGGGGAAGCCAGTGTTTGAGGTTGGGCAGTCACATCAACTCCTGTTCATAACTCACCTTACACGCGTGAGCATAATTTTCAAACGTCATACCCGTAGCTGAGTTAGAAAACCGCGCCGGTGGTATCACCGGCGCGGTTGAAACAAACAGCAAACGTTACTTCACATCGGCGCCCACAGTGGCGTCCCAGTTCTCAGTGATGAGCTTCTTGGCCGCATCTTGTTGCGCCAAGGTTGGGAATTGCGCCTTCGCCAACAGTTCGGCGGAGGGCAGTTTGGCCAGCACATCTTGCGGGACGGCGTTGCGCGAAACCATATCATTGAAGCGCGCCGGGATGCAGTAGCCGTTCATCCAGTGGATGTGGCCTTCATCGGAGTAGAGGTACTCCATCCACAGTTTGGCGGCGTTGGGGTGCGGGGCATAAGCGCTAATGGCTTGCACGTACACACCGGCCAGCGCGCCGGTCTTGGGGATGACGACTTCCACGGGCGGGTTGCCGTTGAGCGTATCGCGGGTGGCGGCGCCGTTGTAGTTCCACGCCATGTAGATGGCGGTTTCGCCTTGGGCCAACGTACCGGCCTTGGCAATCACCGGCACAAAGTTGCCCGCGTCGTTCAATTGCTTGAAGAAATCGAGGCCAGCTTGGGCGTTATCCAGTGAGCCGCCACTGCCCAACGCGGAAGCGTACACGCTGAGGATGGCTTGGTTGGAGGCGCGTGGGTCACCCGCTAAGGCAACTTGGCCTTTGTATTCCGGCTTGAGCAAATCGCTCCAGTCTTGTGGCACATTGCTCACCAAGTCCTTGTTGACGACAAAGGACATGACGCCGTAATAATCCACGTACCAATAGCCGTCCGCATCCTTCAGGTCCGCTGGGATGCTATCCCAAGTGGAAACTTTGTAGGGCGTAATTTGGCCAGCAGTCTTGGCTTGTGGGCCAAAGGCGTAACCCACGTCAATCACATCGGGGGCTTGCGGGCCTTTGTTCTCTTTGTTGGCATCAATCGCGGCCAGCTCATCGGCGGAGCCAGCATCCGGGTTGATTTCATTGACTTCCAAGCCGTACTTGGCTTTGAAGCCGTCAATCACCGCGCCGTAGTTGCACCAATCGCGCGGCAGGGCAATCACGTTCAGGGTGCCTTCAGTTTTGGCGGCGGCCACAAGGGCATCCATGCCACTGGCGGCTTCGGTGGGTTGGGCGGCGGGCGTAGCGGCGGGCGCACAAGCGCTCAGTACAAGGGCGGCCACAGTCACTAACGCCGCCAGATTCAGGAAACTCTTCTTCATGGGTGAATTCTCCGTAAGAAATGAAAGGCTAACAAGTGGGTAATTAAGAAAATTTAACTGGGGACGGTAAAACCACCTCCTTGTGTTTAACACGAAATAGTGGACGCAATACCATAAAGATAATATGGCCGGGGTTGTGATAAATCAGCGGTAAGCCAATTATACGTGGGTTGGGCGTCTTTAGGGAACGGATTTAGGTTAACGCGTTTGGCTCAGGCGGGCTTCAATTGTGTCTCAAAAAACCTTAACTGCGCTTACACCGCCGCCAGCCCGTCTTCAAAGCTGGCCGCGTCCATTTTAGCCGTAGCCCGGCCCCAACGCTCCACCGCCCAGCCCCAAAAATCAAACTCAATGGTGGAGATTTGGGCCTGAATGGCCGCCCACAGCGCCCAGCCCACATCCGACATGATCATGTTTAGTTTCATGCGGGCCAGCTTATCTGGGAACGGCTCACCAAAATACGCCGCGCACATTTCCACAATCTGGGCTTCAGTAGATTGTTGCTCTTGGCAAGTGTTGCCCAACTCAAACGTGGGGTCATTATTGCCGCTGTACTCGTAATCCACAATCCACAGTTTCTGCCCATCATCAATGTAATTCTCGGCCAGCAAATCATTGTGGCAGGGCACGGTAGGCAAAGGCTGGCGGGCCATTGCGGCCTCAATGCGGGATACATGCGGCAAGTAAGCGCTGAAGCCCTCGGGCATGCGCACAGCGAGGGCTTCCACCACTTGCAGGTAATATTCCGTCAGCCGGAACATATTGAAATCATGTTTAAAGCGCGGCCCAGCGTGCAACTGCTTGAGGGAGTGGGCAATGCGGCTGGGCATGCCCGGTGCTTGCAAAGCGTTGATGGACATGGTTTGGCCGTGAATAAATTCCAGCACCATCACGTTGCCGTCCGGCAGGAAGTGGGCCACGCGCGCGCCCACCCCGGCTTGCGCGGCGGCCAGCGTATTGTGATATTCATTCTGCCGGTCAACAGCCAACAAATCAGTATTGGCGCCCGGAATGCGCACCACGTACGGCGTGCCACGCACTTCCACACGGTAGTTGGTGTTGGTTAAGCCGCCCGAAAGCGGATGAATGGCCACCATTTGGCCGCGCCACGCATCAATTTGGTCAATCACTTCTTCAATGGTGATAGTCATAGTCGTAATCGCTCGCCTTTCGGGTCATACAACACATCTTCAGCAACGTGCGCGGGGAAGCGCTCCGCAAATGTCTCCACTGCCAACGGTGTGCCTACCTGCGCCAACTCTAGTGGCAAATACACCAAGCCAATAGTTTGGTTCACGGTGTAACCAAAGCCACCACTGCGCAAGCGGCCCAACAAAGCGCCGTTGGCATACACCGGCTCACCGCCGTACACTAGCGCGCCTTCATCAATCACAATCGTACACAGCTTGCGCTTTACACCAGCGGCCTTCACCGTTTGCAAAGCTTCGCGGCCAATGAATGAACCTTTATTCAGCTTCACGCAAAAGCCCAAACCGGCTTCATAAGGATTTTCTTGCGGCGTAATATCGGTGCTCCAGTAGCGGTAGCCTTTTTCCAGCCGGAGGGAATCTAACACTTTGTAACCGGCGGCTACCACGCCGTGCGGCTGACCGGCCTGCCACAGCGCTTCCCAAACTTTCACTGCCGCTGGCGGGGCCACGTACAACTCCCACCCTAACTCGCCCACGTACGTCACTCTCTGCGCCCACACCGCCACGCCTTGCACATCAATCATTTGCGCCGTGAGATATGGAAACGCCGCGTTAGAAACATCGCTGGCCGTTACCGCTTGCAAAACATCGCGGGCGTGCGGCCCCCACAAACCAATCACAGCAAAATTTTCCGTTACATCCTGAATGTTTACGGGCGGGTGGCCGTTCACGCCAACGTTGTGCATTTGCAACCAGCCCAAATCACTGGCAATAAAGTTACTGCCGGTGATGACGCGAAATTCTTCGGCGGCCATGCGCACCACCGTTACATCGCTCTCAATGCCGCCGCGCGGGTTGAGCATTTGCGTGTACGTTACGGAGCCAACCGGCTTATCCACATCGTTATCCGTGAGCGTTTGCAATAGCGCTAATGCGCCCGCACCCGCCACTGAGATTTTGCCGAATGAAGTCATATCAAACAGGGCGGCGCGTTCGCGTACGGCGCGATGCTCTGCACCTACCGCTTCAAAAAACGCGGGCCGCGTCCAGCCCCAGCCGCGTTGTTCTGCACCGGCTCGGCGGCCCGGCTTTCCGGGTTCAAAATAGTTCACGCGCTCCCAGCCGTTCTTTTCTCCAAACACGCCGCCCAATTCCATCAACCGCGCATCTAGCGGGCTGAGGCGCTTTGGCCGCGCCCACTCATTTTCATCATGCGGAAAGCGCAGAACGTAGTAATACTTGTAGGCTTCGCGCGCGCGTTCGGCGGCGTAAGCTCTATCTTGGTAAATTGCGCCAAAGCGGCGCACGTTTAATTCCGTTACATCGTAAGGCGGTTCGCCGTTTACAATCCAATTGGCAATTACATCACCAATGGCCGCACCCGCACCAAAGCCAGTGTGAGAAAGCCCGCACGCCGCCCAAAAGCCGGGCACGCCGGGCACCGGGCCAAGCAGGGGGCGGCTATCCGGCGTAATGGATTCTGGCCCGTTAACCAAATGAGCCAACTCGGCTTTTTCCAAAATCGGCAAACGCTTAATCGCGCCTTCCATGATGGGGCCAAACAGTTCCCAATCCGGCGCTAAAAGTTTTTGCGTAAAGTCCCACGGCACGCCGTCCACGGCCCACGCCACGGGCTCACGTTCAAAGCCGCCAATGAGGTAGCCGCCCACTTCTTCGCGCATGTAAAAGAGGTTCTCCGGGTCACGCAAGCACGGCGTATCTTTCGGAAGCAAGTGG
The DNA here is from genome assembly GCA_016789245.1 of Anaerolineales bacterium. The sequence goes on along the minus strand of JAEURM010000006.1, from coordinate 12,959 downwards.
CCGGGGATGGGTTTGGTGGCGAGGTGCTGATGCACTAGTGGCGTGAGCGGCAAGTTTACGCCGGCCATCGCGCCCACTTGCCGCCCCCACATGCCAGCGGCGTTAATCACGCACTCAGTCAGAATTGAACCTTGCTCAGTCTGCACGGCTTGGATTGCGCCGCGCTCATCTCGTTCAAGGCCAGTCACGCGCACGTCTGTGTGAATGCGCACGCCCATTTGCCGCGCGCGCCGGGCAATTTCTAGCGTGGCGCCGCTGGGGTCAATCCAGCCATCGGCGGGCAGGTAAATGCCGCCAAACAAATTCTCGCCGCTCATGTGCGGGAACACTTGCAAAGCGGCCTCAGGTGAAAGAATTTCCACGCTCAGGCCAATGGCTTTGGCGAGGCCCACTTGCCGCTGTAAGAACTTGAACTGATCGGCGCTGGAGGCCACGCGCAGGCCGCCGGTTTCATGCCAGTGGTGCGGTGCGCCCGGCTCGGCGTGCAAGGCGCGGTAAAAATCAATGCTGTATTTGCGCATGCGCATGAGCGTGGCGGAGGTGTGGAAGTGCGTAACCATGCCCGCCGCGTGCCATGTGGAGCCGCTGGTGAGCGCACCTTTATCCAATAGAACTACATCTTGCCAGCCCAATTGGGCGAGGTGGTAAGCAATGCTACAGCCGCTGATGCCGCCACCGATGATGACGGCGCGGGCGTGAGTGGGAAAGGGCATGGGGTGGTGAGGGGGTGAGGAACCAAGGGTTAGGGATTAGGGATTATGGCCTCAGAGTTTTAGTCAACTTTGAAGCCAGTTCATCCCTAATCCCTGTTCACTAATCCCTAACTATTCGGGTGGAATCTCTTTGAAGGCGTATTCAACGTTGATGCCTTTGGCCTTTTGGCTGTTCTTGAACCACATGTACACCAGCCCAGAGATGAAGATAATGGCAAAGGCGATGATTTGCGCCCACAAGTTGACGGGGAAGCTTTCAAAGTTCCAGTTACCCAGCACGCCTAACGCCGGGTTGAGCAGAAAAGCCAGCACCATCAGGATGCCGAGCACGCCGCCCAACAAGCCCATCACCGTTACCATTGGAATACCACCCAGTTTATAGCGCGCACCTGGTGAAGCTTCATACAATTCCTTAGCGCGATACGGCATTAAAGCGCCAGCCAAGCACGTGACGACGAACACGTAACCACAGCCAAAGGTGACGCCCAGCGTGAGGCCCACCCAGCCCGGCACTAAGTTGTAAGCCAAGATGACGGGAATGCTGGCGAGGAAGTACGCGATGTGCGCGTTGACGGGCGTGTGCAAACGGTCACTGACTTTGCTGAACCATTCCGGCAGTAACCGATCAAGCGACATGGCCACCAGCACGCGCGTCATGCCGATGTAGCAGTTGCACACGATTTGGAAGCCATTGAGGATGTAGCCCAAGCCGATGATGAGTACCACAATTGGGCTAGCGCTGAGGGCTACCGCAATCATGTTCGGCCAGAGATAGAAGCCGTTGATGGTGGCTTCACCGATGAGTGACCAGTAGCCAGCGCCGGCCACGTACAAAAATTCTGAGCCAGCTACGCGCTCAATGCCCACGGCCAACAGCGCTAACAACACGCCGGTGACGATGAGCGAGCCAACCATGATGAAGCTCTGCGAACGAAACGAGCGCGCATCTTTGATTTCGCCGTTCTGCTGAGCGGAGTAAGTGGCCCATTGGAGCGAAGTCCACGCAATCGGCGCTATGAGCAGAGTGGCCATTAAGCTGAAGGGCGGTTTAAGATCAATACCTGCGTCCGTGACGGCCTTCACGGCGGTTTGATAGAAATCAGCCGAGCCGCCTGAAGCCACCGAGAACGCATTGAGCCGCGTGACGAATTCAGCGGCCGGCGTAGTGAAGAGTACAAAGAACATCACGGCAAAGGCCAGCAAAGTGGCCCACCACATCACGTGCTGAAAGTTGACGTAGTTCTTGAAGCCGCTGACGAGTACGCCGAGCGCGAGGGCGGCGTTGAGCAGGCTGACAACGATGATGCCGTTGGCGGTGGTGAACCACACACCCAAGCTAGAAAACGCCGCGTTGCCCATGGTGGCGCCCAAACCTAAGAACAACGGGGCAAACCCGAGGTACGAAACCAACCAGCCGGAAAGTGCTACCCATTGCAAAATCCAAATGACGAAGCCGGACATGACGACGGTGAACGCCACGCCGCCGCCAAACACGCGGCTTTGAAACACGTAATCGCCGCCGGAGCGTGGCAGAGCGGTAGAAAGCCAGACGTAGGCGAGAGCGATGGGGATTTCAATCAATGTGGCGAGCAAAATGCCCCACACCAAGTTGCCGCCGGGCAGAGCGCCGGGCGCCCATAAATACGTCCACGGGAAAATGAGACCCATGGTGAGAATGTTGTAAACGAAAGCCGAGTACGGTGACATGACGCGCACCAAGCCCGATGCTTTGCGCGTAAAGACTTCCGGTTTACGAGCGGATGCTGAAGCTGACATGGAGTTCCTCCTCCGCGAATGAATCATGAACAATAAAGAACGATGGGAGTGGGTAAGTGTTCTGCAATAAAAAGTCTCCTTGTAAAAGTCCCTAGTTGATTGAAAAGGTTAGGGATTTCACCCTGTCGTCAGTTGATAACTCTCCACTTTGCCCTCGCTCAAATTGACGAGGCAACCGCGCAAGATGCCTTCACCGTATTCACTGCCCGGGTTGATACATAGCGTGCGGCCTAGTTTTATAGCACCCGGTGATTCATGAATATGCCCGTGCAAGCCAAGGAGCGGTTGGTGCTTTTCAATTACTTGGCGCACGGACGCACTGCCCGCGCCAAACAGCACCACCTGCCCACCGCGCACAATTTGTGAGGGCGGGTCAGTGTTCCAATCCAACATCGGGCAGGTATCTAAAGAAGAATCAATCGGCGGGTCATGAAAATTAAAGATGCAGTGGCTGAGGTTGGGGACTTGCGCCACCATTTGCTCAATCATGCGGCCTAATTCTTCGTCACTCACTTCGCGCGGCGTGCGCCACGGTGTAGGGGTGCTGTAGCCCATGCTAATCATGGCGTGGTGCTCATCCACGGGCGTTACCACCCCCTCACAGCCAAAGATAGAGCGCGTGTTGTTTTGATACAGCACTTGCAGAACATCTTGGTAATCATCATTGCCGCCAGTGACGTAGCAGGTGATGCCCGTGCCAGCCAGCCGCGTCTCGGCCAGTTCCATCCACGCCAAGAGCCGCTCACGGGCCAAATCATGAAAAAGTTTTTCCACCGCCGCCGGTTCGGCTTGTGTGGCGCGGAATTCTTCCTCGCTCATTATGCGGCTGTAAAAGCCCAACGTGCCAATTCGGTCTTGCAGTTGCTTCAATTCTTCCGCTGTGCTCAATTGCTCGGTGCGGCCTTGCAACGTGGCGCGGTAGTGGCCGTGGCTGGTTTGAATAATCGGGATGGCGATTTTGCCCAGAATATCGCCGCCCATGATGATCACGTTGGCCTCATAAAACTTGCCCGCGTTTACAAACTTGCGGAAGGCGCGTTCCGAGCCATGCAAATCGGTGGCGTAAAAAATACGCGTTACTTTTTTAGGTGGCTTCTTGCCAAAGAGCGGCATGACACTGTTCCAATGGGTGAACGAAATGGCGGCACGGGCAACCTACTTGGTTTAAGAGACTGTTTCTCAAAGGCCTAAAATGGCTCAACGTGCTTGTCTCAATTGAAAACCTACTTTAAGAAACGCTCTCTAAGACCTGACAGGTGGCGCGTACAAATTTTCAAAAATTACCGTTGTGTATCGCGCCACTTGTCAGATCTGGCTTTTTAGTCTTGATAATTTCTAGTTAACATTTATTGCCCGCGTGGCAATGAGTACTTCAATGGTGTGTTGCGCTAGCTCGGCGCGCGCGGCGGCATCAAATTGGGCATCCGTTACCAGCGTGTGAATCTGCTCCAGCGCGGCCAATTCATAATTGGAAACCACGCCCCACTTACTGGAATCCGCCACCACGATGACGGGGCCGCGCGTGCGTTCAATCATCAACTGGGTAATTTCGGCCTCGGCGCTGGTGGGCGTGGTGCAACCATGCTTGGCGCTCAGGCCATCGGTGCCAATGAAGGCTTTGCTGGCATACACTTGCCGCAAGGCGGCCGTGGCAAACCGCCCCACCACCGAGCGGGCAATGGCGCGGAAGGAGCCGCCCAGCAAAATAATTTCGTAGTGCGCGGATTGTGCTTCCAAGGCGGCGGTGACGTTATTGGTGATGAGGGTAACTTTGGCTTGCGGGGGAATGTGGCGCACCACTTGGGTGGTGGTGGTGCCGCTGTTCACAAAAATCGTATCGCCATCTTCAATCAATTGCGCGGCCATTTGGCCGATGAGGTGCTTTTCTGAGGGGTGGGCTTGCGCACTAGAGGCATACGCCGGTTCCAGCCGCATGCGTTGGCTCAGCCGCGCGCCGCCGTGAGTGCGCTCTACTAACCCTTGCGCTTCCAGCCATTCTAAATCGCGCCGCGTGGTGGCCTCAGAAACGTTGAGCATTTCGCTCAACACGGCGCTTTGCACCACCTGATGCAGACTTAGGTAGTCTTGAATACGCTTGCGACGTTCAGCCGGAATAAGCGGTTTGGTCACGGCGGTGTGCGCTTTTTTGAATGTAATTGACTATTACTGACCGGGTTGGTAGCAATTATGAAAGATTTTGTCACTTTATGCAAGCGCGTTATAATTCCTATAAGCAAACCCATGGGCGAGAACCATACCGCCACCCCTGAAATTTATCTCTCCGAAGCCCACCGGCTGATAGCGGCTGTGACCGAAGCTCGGCTGATGGTGCGGCTGTTTGGCTCGCTAGCCTTTCAACTGCGGTGCCCCACGTTTAGCCACTTGCGGGCGAGCTTTAATGATATTGACTTTGGTGGCTACAACGCTCACGCCAAAGCTATGGCCGAAGTGATGGCACGGCTGGGCTATGCCGAAAACCGTGAAGTGTTTGTGCTCACCGAGGGCGGGCGCGCTATCTTTGAACATCCCACACATGGCCTGCATGTGGATGTGTTTTACGAGAAGCTGGATTTTTGCCATACCCTCAAACTCTCGGGCCGCCTAGAAGTGGACGCGCCCACACTGCCGTTAGCCGAACTGCTGTTGGGCAAAATGCAGATTGTGGAAATCAACGAAAAAGATTTGGTGGATACGTTCATGCTCTTGCTAGAGCATCCGCTAAGTGAAACGGATAAAGCCGCCATCAACTTAGCGCATGTGGCGCGGCTGTGCGCGGATGATTGGGGATTGTGGCGCACCGTAACCATGAACCTAAACAAAACTAAAGAGTTGGCGGTGATGTACGCCGCTTTGAACGCAGAGCAACAAACGCGGGTGGTGAACCAAGCCGAAGCCATTTTGCACCGGCTGAATGCCCAGCCAAAATCTTTTGCGTGGCGTTTACGCGCGCGCGTGGGAGACCGAGTGAAGTGGTATAACGATGTGGAAGAAGTGAATGGGTGAAACGATGACTCTACGCGTGAGAGACTTAATGCACACGGGCTTGCTCACTTGCCCACCGGCGGCCACACTGGGGCAAGTGGCCGCGCTCTTGGCCCAGCGGCGCGTGCATGCACTGTTGGTGGCTGAGGCTGGCCAACCGCCTATCGGCGTAATTGCGGATATTGATTTGCTGGCCGGTGAGTGGCTCTCTGCCGATGCGGAAAGTTTGCAAGCGATGCAGGCCATGACGGCGCGCGAGTTGATGAGCACGCCGCTGGTGACCATTGCCGCAGACGCGGACGTGAGTGAGGCCATTCGGCGCATGCACACGGAGCGCCTACATCGTTTAGTCGTCAGTGATAATGCTCAAGCGGTGGGCGTTATTTCCGTTTCAGATGTGGTGGCGCATTTGGGCCGCGCGCCGCTGGGTCGCCGCACGGTGGCGGAAGTCATGTCTCGCGGATTTGTAGTGTGCCGCGCCGAGACGCCACTGGCCGCCGCCGCCCGCGCCATGTCTGAGCGGCGTTCCCGTTCACTGGTAGTGGTAGAAGCCAGTGGCCGCGCACTGGGCGTAGTGACGGGCTATGATTTACTGCCCACGTTGCTAGAAAACTCAACCGCCCGCACGGTGGCGGATTTAATGCACCCGCCCGTCACCATTCACCCGGAGGCCAACTTACGCGAGGCGGTGGATATGATGGTGCGGCATCATTTGCACCGGCTGGTGGTGGTGGACGCGGCTGAGCCGCACACCATGCCGCTGGGCTTAATTTCCACTTCGGATATTGTGGCGCACATGGCCGCTCCCAATTCTGTTTGGCAACACCTTTCCTCCTAACGCTTATGACGCTTGAACACATCCTCCCTCGCATTTCTCACTGGCAAGGCAAAGCCCTCACTACCTCAGTGTTGAGTGGCGGCATCACCAACCAAAATTTCAAAGTGGAAGTGGAGGGGCAAAGCTTTGTGCTGAGGGTGGGCGGCAACAACACAGAACTACTGGGCATTGACCGCGCGCAAGAAAACATTGCCACGCGCGCGGCGGCCAGTGTGGGCATTGGGCCGGAAGTGTTGGATTTTGTTCAGCCGGAGGGTTGGCTGGTGACGCGCTTTATCACTGGCAAGCCGGTGCCGCCGCCGGAAATGAGCCAGCCAGAAAACTTACGCCGCGTGGCGCAATTGCTTCAGCGCATCCACGCTTTGCCGCCCATCACCGCCACCTTCTCCCCGTTCCGCATTGTGGAAATGTATGATGCCACCGCACGCCGCTTGGGCGTGAACACCTTCCCGGAAAATTATGCGTGGCTCCGCGCGCGGCTGGCAGAGATTGAAGCCGCTTTTCTGCGTGAGCCGTTTGCGCCGCGCCTGTGCCACAATGATTTGCTGAACGAAAACTTTTTGGATGACGGCGCTCTGCGGCTGATTGATTGGGAATACGCCGGCATGGGCGATGTGTTTTTTGATTTAGCCAACTTTGCCGTGAACCACGGCCTAAATGATGAACAAGACCAACTTTTGCTAGACGCGTATTTTGCCCCTGCCACGCCGCGCCACCGTGCCCGCCACAAGCTGATGAAGATTGCGTCTGATTTCCGTGAGGCCATGTGGGGCGTGGTGCAACAGGGCATCTCTCAGTTGGATTTTGATTTCAAAGGCTACGCGGATAAACACTTTGCGCGCATGACGGAGAATTTCAATGATGCGCGTTTTGCCATTTGGTTAGGGGAGCTTAATGGATAGGGGACTTTAACCACGAAGCACACGAAGAGTCACGAAGGCACACGAAGTTTTTTCGTGTGGCTTCGTGTTAACTTAGTGTGCCTTCGTGGATAACTGGAGAATTAACTGTGCCAGAATTACCAACACAAGCACGCGTTGTCATCATCGGTGGGGGCGTGGGCGGGGCCAGCGTGGCGTACCACCTCACGCAAATGGGCTGGCAGGACGTGGTGGTGCTGGAACGCAATGAACTCACCAGCGGCTCCACTTTTCACTCCGCCGGTTTGGTGGGCCAACTGCGCACCACGGCCAACCTCACCAAAATGATTCGGTACAGCACGGATTTGTACCGCAAACTCAAAGATGAAACCGGCGTAGACCCGGGCTGGCGCGAAGTGGGCAGTTTGCGGCTGGCCTCTTCCCCGCAACGGCTGGAGGAATTGAAGCGGCTGGTGGCCGTCTCCCGTTCTTTTGGCTTGCCGCTAGAACTCATCAGCCCGGCCGACGCGCAAAAGCTGTTTCCGCTGATGACACTGGATGACGTGCAAGGCGCGGTGTATCTGCCCACCGATGGTTTTATTGACCCAGCCGGTTTGACGATGGCGCTGGCGGCGGGGGCCAAAGCGCGCGGCGCAAAATTCTGCACGTTTACACGTGTGCAAGCCATTGAGCAAAAAGACGGCCGCGTGAGCGCGGTGGTGACTGACCAAGGCACCATTCAAACTGAAATTGTGGTGAACTGCGGTGGGCAGTGGGCCAACGAAATTGCGCGCATGGTGGGCTTGAATTTGCCCATCATCCCTATGGCGCATCTCTATCTCATCACCAAACCGATTGCGGGCGTCACGTCTAACATTCCCACCATGCGTGACCCGGATTTGCTGGTGTACTACCGTGAAGAAGTAGGCGGGCTGATTATGGGCGGCTATGAGCGCGAACCCGCGCCTACATTTTTGGATGGCATTCCGGCGGATTTCAACAACAAATTACTGCCGCCGGATTGGGAGCGTTTTACGCCGCTGATGGAGAACGCCATCAAGCGTGTGCCCGCGTTGGAGAACGCCGAGATTCACATGCTCCTCAACGGGCCAGAAGGTTTTACGCCGGACGGCGAATATTTACTTGGCCCCACTGCGGTGAAAGGCTTTTGGGTGGCGGCGGCGTTTTGTGCGCACGGTCTTGCGGGCGCAGGCGGCATTGGCAAAGCTATGGCCGAGTGGATTGTGGACGGCCACCCCGAATGGGATTTGTGGCGGCTGGATGTGCGCCGCTTTGGCGCTAACTACGCCAGCCAAAATTACACCCTCGCGCGCACGTTGGAAACTTACGGAAAATATTACGATATTCATTACCCTAACGAAGAACGTGAATCGGCGCGGCCCCTTCGACTTTCTCCGGCGTATGCACGGCTTAGCGCCCTCGGCGCGGTGTTTGGTGAGAAGACGGGCTGGGAGCGGCCCAATTGGTTTGCGCGGTATGAAACGGATGCGGCGCATGGTTATCAGCCGCGCGGCTGGGCCAGCTACAACTGGTCACCCGCCATCGGCGTGGAGCATTTGGGCACGCGTAATAATGCCGGCCTGTTTGATGAAACCTCCTTTAGCAAAATTGAAGTGCGCGGGCCGGAGGCGCTAAAGTGCCTGCAATACTTGTGCGCCAATGATTTAGATAAGCCGGTTGGCTCCGTCATCTACACGCAAATGCTCAACCCGCGCGGCGGCATTGAATGTGATTTCACCGTCACGCGCCTCGCGCCGGATCGGTTCATGATCATCACTGGCACGGCGTTTGGCCAGCATGATAGTTCTTGGATTAAGTTGAATTTGCCCGCTGACGCGAACCTCATCATTGAAGATGTAACTTCAGCTTATGCATGCTTTGGCCTGTGGGGGCCGCGCGCCCGTTCCATTGCGCAAAAAGTTACCAAGAGTGATTTATCTAACGCGGCGTTTCCGTACCTCACCGCGCAAAATATCACGCTGGGTGATGTGCCAGTGCGCGCCTTGCGCGTTACCTACGTGGGTGAGTTGGGCTGGGAACTTTACGCGCCTATGGAATACGGCCAACGGCTGTGGGATACGCTGTGGGAGGCGGGCCAGCCGGAGGGTTTGGTGGCCGCCGGTTACCGCGCCATAGAATCATTGCGGCTGGAAAAAGGTTACCGTTATTGGAGCGGCGAGATTGGGCCGGATTACACGCCCTACGAAGCCGGTTTAGGTTTTGCCGTGAAGCTGAACAAAGGCCCGTTTATTGGCCGCGAGGCGTTGGTGAAACAAAAAGCAGAAGGTTTGCGCCGCAAACTGTGTTGCCTCACTTTGGCGGATGCGTCTATTAGCGCCATTGGCAATGAACCAATCCGTGCCAGTGAACAGGTAGTGGGTTGGGCTTCTTCGGGTGGGTACGGTTACAGCGTGCGCCAAAGCATGGTGTACGCGTATTTGCCCCTCGCCTACGCCGCCCTTGGCACTTCACTAACTGTAGAAATTCTTGGGGAGCGTATCACTGCCACCGTCACGCGTGAGCCGTTGTGGGACCCAGCTGGTGAGCGGGTGAAGGCGTAGATATAAACAGACTTCGGAAGTAAGCGCTTCAACGGCCCAAAATATAGCCGTCCAGTGTGCGCTTACTTCCGAAGTCTCAAGTCCCAGCTCTTACGGCGCTCGCCAGTGTTTACGGCGCTCGCACTTCAAAATCATCAAACTCAAAACGCGCGGTTTCACCCGCGTCATACAGTTGGAAGCCTACGCCGCCCACACCGGCCGTAACCGTTGAGCCAGTATCTTCATATGTGCTTACCCACTCACCGTTAATGTGCATCACCAACGTATCACCCACTCGGCGGAGGGATAACCGATTCACCTCGCCGGATTGAATGGCGTTGCTGTCCGTCCAGTCAATCAACGTAGTCCACTCCCCATCATACCGGAGCAAGGTGTACTGGCCTACATCCGCAATACCAAAGTAGTAATAGCCGTCATCACTCCGCTGGAATATCAAGCCGTAATCCACATTTTCCGCGCCGCTGATGCGTTGGGCGTTCACCGCCACATAACTTTCCTCCACGTCTTCCATATCGGGTGAACTGTAATAAATGAAGCCTTGCTTGGCCGCCACATCAATATCATATTTGCCGTTGGCAATCACGGGCTGAACCAAACCGTATTCATCATCCAACGGCGTGGTGGCCCAATCGTTCGGGTTATCCGAGTCTTCAAAATCTTCGGCCAGTAACACCGTATCCAACGGGTAAGCTTCATAGCGCGTAATTTCATATGTGGCGATATCACCCGCATTGAACAACGTTACCGCCACACCGCCATACCCGGCTTCAGCGATGGTGCTATCACTGAGCGTGTTCACCACTTCACCGTTAATCTCAAGCGTAATTTCCGTGTCTTCTATACGGGCGCGGAGCCGGTTAACCCCCGTGCGGTTGATGGCTGGCGCTTCAGTGTAATCCACCAACGTCTGCCACTCATCATCCTCGCGGGCGTAAAAACTGTACTTTTGCGTGCCCGGCGAGACGTTGAAAATGTAATAGTTATCGGCATCTACATAGCGGATGAGTAAGCCCACCGTGGCGTCATCCGGCCCACTGGTCACTTCAAAATCCGCCATTACCTCGCCGTTCTCCCAATAATTTGCATCGGCATCAGGCGAGTTAAAACTCACCAAATCACGCTTGGCTTCAATTTCCCAGCGGAAAACGCCGTCCTCAATGCTGAACGTTTCCACGGAGGCATCACCGTCTTGGGGGTCAATCGCCCAACCATTGGCGTTATTTTGGAACAGTTCAAACACCCCCACCTCGGAACCAGTGGAAGAAGTGGTGGTGCCAGATTCTGTGGCCCGGGGCGTGAATGTGGGCCGTGGGGTAGCTGTGGGGCGGCGCGGCGTGGGTGTAGCCGAAGGGCGTTCGGTTGGGCGCTCAGTTGGCGTTGGGTCACCCAGCCCCAACAAAGCCGGGGCCAACATGGCGGTGCCACCCAAACCCAAACAGCCAAGCAAAGCAATCACACCGCAACCAATTAGCCACGGCAGGTAAGTGTTGGGGCTAGCTGGTTTGTTGGCGGCCGGCGGCGCGGTGAAAGGCGGAGTGGTATTGCCAGTTGGAAGCCGCTGGGCGGGCGGTGGGTTGAACGCGGGCTGAGGCGGCGGCGGCAAAGGATTATCCACTTCACGCGTGAGCGCGGCCACCACCTGCTGAGTGGGCGTATGTGAAACTACACCGGCATGGGCCTCGCGCAATGCCTTAGTAAACTCACTTGCTGTTTGGTAACGCTGATTGGGGTCTTTGGCTAAAACCTTTAGCAGAATCTGATCGACTGTGGCGGGAAGCGCGGGGTTGAACTCACGGGGTGGGCGCGGCGGCTCACTAATGTGCTTGAACAACATGCCCGCCGGCGTGGTGGAACTGAAGGCCAAATGCCCGGTGAGCATTTGGTGCGCCATAATGCCGAACGAATACACATCCGAGCGGCCATCCAGCGCATCGCCGCGCGCTTGCTCTGGGCTCATATATTCCAAAGTGCCCAGAATACCAGTGCCCGTTAGCCCACGTGAGGCTTGCATAGCGCGGGCAATGCCAAAGTCGGCCAAAAACGGATTATCGTGTTGGTCAAATAACACGTTATTGGGCTTCACATCTCGGTGGAGCACGCTTTGGGTATGGGCAAAATCCAGCGCTTGCGCAATGGCATTCAGAATGGGGAGTGCTTCATCCAAGGTGAGCGGGTCACCCGGCTTCAATTTATCTTTGAGTGAATCATTCATCAACGGCATAACGATATAGGGCACGCCATCGGTTTCACCAAAATCGTAAATTGGCAGGATGTGAGGGTGTTGTAACTTGGCCAGCAGGCGGGCTTCGTTGCCAAAGCGCTTAAGAAAGTTTTCGTCTTCCAGCATATCAGCCGCCATCACTTTAATGGCCACGTTCCGGTCTAAAGCGGCGTGGTAGCCCTTGAAGACCGTCGCCATGCCGCCGCGTCCCAGAAACCCCGTCACGGTGTAAGCACCAAATGTGCGTCCAATCATGCCTTCAGACATAGTAGTTCCTTATTGATAAAACTGCCCACCAGCCCAAAATAAATTAGCGCAGACTGGTTAGGTCTGCGCTAATTATAAAGAGAACGCCCAATGTGTGGGGAAGCGCTTAATCTGGCTTACTAACCCACTAACTTCTCCAGCCGGTCTACTAAACCGGCGAGTACCGCGAAGGCCGCTTCCACGGGTTCCGGCGTGCTTAAATCTACGCCCGCGCGCTTGAGTGCTTCCAAGGGGTACACCGCACTGCCTACCTTCAAGAAGCTGAGGTAATCTTCCGCCGCGCTGGGCGGGCCGGAAAGTACTCGGTTGCTCAGCGCCATAGCCCCCGAGATGCCGGTGGCATATTGATACACGTAGTAATCACTGTACAAATGCCCAAAAGTGGCCCACGTAATGCCCACGCGGTTCCGGTCAACATGCATTTCACTGCCATAAGCTTCAGTGAACAAATCGGCCATCAGGTCAATCATGCTATCCCCGTTCAGCCCTTGGCCGTTCTCAATGCGTTCATGCGTCTCTAGCTCAAAACGCGCCAGTGTGGGCATGATGAAGAAGTAGCGGTGAATATTGTTCATCGCTTCTTCAATTACATTGATTTGGAAATTCGGGTCAGGGTTTTGCTGAAGTAAGTGTGCGCGCACCATCGCCTGATTGAAGTTAGAGGCCACTTCGGCATTGAACAGTGAATAATCAGCATATGGGGCAGGTTGGTTTTGCCAT
>JAEURM010000069.1 GCA_016789245.1 Anaerolineales bacterium | reverse complement strand
CACCGATGAACTGTTCCGTATCTTGGCAATCACGCGGCACAGAACCGGCTAACTCTTTTTGGCCCACTAACTGGCCGGTGCGCGCGGCGTACACGTTCACCAGTGCCGTGAGTTGTATACGTTGCAGAACGCCGGACTTATTGCCCTCCAACGTGTACGCACATTCTTCCACCACGTAAGAATTGGCGCTGACGCAGGCCACCAACGCGGCTTGTTCTAGTTCCGCCGCGCGCCACGCTTCCGGGTAATCTTCCGTGCGGATGTAAAAGCTGGATAAATCTGTAGAGCCAACTAGGTTGGAACGAAAGACCACCACACGGTTGGGGCCGCCGCCCGGCGCGTATTCGGCGGCGGCCACATTACCAGCCGTATCGCCCGTACACAGTTCCTTCAGCGGCTTCACTGAATCAAACGAGGCTTGCTCGGTGGCCTTGGCGGGCGCTTCCGCCGCGCCCTGCAACATTAGGCCGCCTAAGATAACGCCGCTACATAGCAGAACGCCAATCAAAATGACGCCCGCTAGGATGAGCCGAAATTGGACGAGCTTTTTCTGGGTTGGGTCTTCAATTTGGTTGATGGGATTGCGTAACATGTAAATCTCCGGGCAGGGTTGTAAACTAGCGCAAAATAATGGGTAGGTAAACACACTGCGTTGAGCAAATGATGGGTGGCACAGTGGCCGTAGCCGTGTGCGTGGGCGGGATAATGATGAAGGTGGTGGTGGCCGTGGGCGTGGCTGTTGGCGTCCGCGTGGCGGTGGGCGTGCCCGTTGCCGTGGGCGTGGCCGAAAGCGTGCCAGTCGGTGTGGCTGTGCAGGGCGGGTTATCGGCGGAGGGCGTGCAGTTCCGAGTGGGCGTGCGCGTTGGCGTATTGCTCGGCGTTTTAGTCGCCGAGGCCGTGGGCGTTGCGGTGGGCGTCTTAGTATTGGTAGGCGGCACAAAAATCGGCGTATTGGTGCGCGTGGCAGTGGCCGTATTAGTGCGGGTAGCGGTGGGTGTGGCCGTGGCGGAAGGTGTGCGCGTGGGGCTGGCCGTGTGCGTGGCCGAAGCGCTGATGGTTCCAGTCGGCGTCTTGGTGAACGTGGCGGTGGCGCTCGGCGTCAAGGTCTTGGTAGCCGTGGGCGCGTCGGAGGGCGGCACATATTCAAAGGCACCCATATCGCACACGGCGTTGCCGTTTTTATCGCCATCCACTGGGCGGCTAAAGCCGCGCTGGTCATTGAATAGATTGTTGCCAGCTTGTTCCTTACAGCCCGTTGGGTTGCCCGCATCAATGGCTGGGCTACCAGCCAGCAAGGCGTGCGTGCGTGAAGTGCCGCCATTCTCTTGTAATCCATCAAGAAGCGCTGGAGTGTTGCTGATAAGGCCAGTTAAATCACCCTCCAGCTCGCAACCCGTTGTGTCTTGAATTAAGTTGTAGCCTTCACTGGTGAGCGTGCCGGAACAATCTGGGTGCTTGGTGTTGACACTCAAATCGGTGTTGTTCGCCAATAGGCTATTGCGCGCCACAAACTTCACATCCGGCACATAAGCATCAGTGAAAAAGACTCCCCCACCATCACCGCCCGTGCTGGCCCCGCCCACGTGCGCCAAATTTTCGGCGATGGTAACGTTGTATAAATACAGATAAAACGTGCTGTAGATGCCGCCACCATGCCGCGCGGCGAAATTGTGGCTGATGGTGGAGTTACGGATGGTGAGCGGCCCACCGCTAGCGGCTATTCCACCGCCCACGCCATCAAAATTCAAATCAAGGTTTAAGGTGAGGTTGCTTTCAATCAAACTCTCAGCAATGATGCCTGTGGAATAAGCCAATGATATACCACCGCCGTTGGCCGAAGTATTCTGATCAATGCGGCTGTTCACTAGGGCGAGGGTGCCCAACGTTACATACACCCCACCACCTTGTTCATCGGAGCGGTTGGCAGTGACCCGACTATCGGAGAGGGTGAGTTGGCTAGCGATGTTGCGAATGCCGCCACCAGCTTGTGTGCCAGCCGAACCATTTTGAATGGTGAGTCCGCTGATATGCACTGCGCCAGCCATGTTCAAGTCAAAAACCCGGTCTAAATTAAGATTGTTGAGGATGGTTTCACTTACTCCCTCGCCAAAGATGTTTACGGCTTGCGTAATATCCAAATCGCCCGTCAGTCCAGCATCTTCACCAGAGCCGGGTAAGCTAAGGTTGTAAATGCCAGCGGGCAACTCAATCGTATCCGTTCCACTGCCCGCCGGGCAGGCATCCACGGTGGTATCCGTGTTAGCGGCCCGAATGGCTTCCCGCAAGGAGCAATCGCCATCCGTGTTGTTTTCATCCTCCGTGGTGGTAACGGTGATGGTAGCGGCGCGGGCAATTTGGGTGGGCGCGGCCCACAGCCAACCGGCCAACACGGCGACGGCGAGGCCCAAGCGAGCGAGTTTAGTAGCCAGTGAAAGCTTCATTGTGAATTATTCATCCCGTTCCGAGTGGGCGGTGTGTGATAACGATGCGCCCAGCAACAGCATCAGGTCTCGCGGCTCCGCGTGGCGGTTAGCCAAAAACCACAAGCCAATGGCCACCCCCACCGTTAACAGGGCAAAACCAGTTTCAATGAGTTGTGAAAGAGACATGGGAACCTCCGGTTAGTTCTTGGACGCGTTGACCATGACATCCGCGACAACGCCATAAACGGCCGCCCATGCGTCTCGCACGGGTGGGGTGAATTCAGCTCCCAAGCCTTGCTCGAGTGTTTTGAGCAGAGCCGCGCCCACTGTTTGATAATGATTGGCTTGCACACCGTAGCGTACATGCCGCTGGGCCAAATCTTGCAGAACGGGGACGAGCGTTTCCAAATCATCTAGTTTGCTTACGGCCATACCCAGCATTTGGGTGAGTTTGTGGCCTTGCTCCACCATGTTGTTTTTGAACAACGGACGGAGCGTGGGGTCTGCGGCGAACAGGTTTTGATAAAACAGGGTGGCCGCCTGCGGGGCAATGGGCACAACCTGCGCCCAGCTTTGGCGCACAAGGGCAATAGTGTTGGAGTTCATGCGGTTTTCCTTTCCTGAGTTGAGTACAGGATAGAGAAAACCGCCCCTCAACACATCGGGAGGCGCACCCTATATTGGCTATAGCCGTTCCCTATATTGGTGGGTGGCTAGGGATTTTTACGGATTACGCCGAGGGATGTTTGGGAGAAAGCAGGCCGTGCTCGTGGGCCACTTCGGCGGCGGCCTCGCGCGTGGGCACATCTAATTTGGCCAGCACGGCGCTTACGTGATGGTCTACCGTTTTGGGAGAAAGGTGAAGCCGCGCGGCAATTTCCGCGTTGGTGAGCTCTTCGGCCAGCAAGGCCAGAATATCTAACTGGCGGGCGGTGAGGCCAAACGGATTTTCCCGCGTGGCCGGGCGGGGGCCGCGTGGCACTCTTTGCCCAGCGGCTAGCATTTTCTCGCGGAGCCGTTCGGCCGCTGGCTGTGCTTCTAGTTTTTCAAATAGGCTTAGGGCGGTGAGTTGCGCGGCGGCATCACCGTCTGCCAGCGCCATCGCTTGTTCATACGGGCAACCCAATGTTTGCCAGGCCTCGGCCGCCGCTTGCCATTCACCGTGAATTTGCAAAGCATACGGTTGCGCCAGCCAACTGGGCGTGGGCACACTTTCACCGGCGCGCCACAGCCAATATGCTAACTCGCCGGCAAACCACGGATGGTGAGTGTGCTTGGCCAATTCATACGCCGCGCGGGCTTCCTCGGCCGCGCGTGCGTTCTGGCCCGCCAACCATGCCGCTTCCGCGCGCGCTCCCCGTACCAATGCCACGCGGTGCAAGCTATTCATATCCTTCAACAGTTCTAGGGCTTCATCCAACACAATGGGCGCAATAGAATCTCCGCGCCGCACGCGCACATAGCCCAACGCGGCTAACGCCGTAACGCGGCTGGTGGCGGAAACACCCGGGAGCCGGAGAATAGAACTGGCTGAATCAATACCTTCATTCCACAAGCCGAGTTTAACTTGGGTGATGGCCTGCCATGCCAGCATGTAAATGCGGTAGCGCTCATGGCCGTGTTCGGCGGCGTAGGCCAAACCTTCTTGCGCTACCTGTTGCGCCACCTCTAGAAAATAAAGTTCACTGGAGACGGAACTGAGATTAGCATACGCGTGCGCGGCCACCATAACGCGCCCGGCCTCCCGCGCAGTGCGGATGGCTTGTGTAAGAATTTGGCGGCCTCGCGCATAATCTAACTGTACCCACGCCGAGCCGAGCGGCACCTGCGTGGCCAGCATTAAGTCTTTATCATTGAATTCTTGTGCCAACGCCAAAGCACGCTCGGCCCATTCAATGGCGGCTTGGTTTTGTTGGTTCAGCATCAGCAAACCGGCGCGCACGCGGTACACCAACGCTAAGGTGCGGCTGGGTGGGCGCTCGGCCAATAAATTTAGTGCTTGGTCACAGGCTTGCTCTGCCGCATAAGTATTGCCCAACCCGTTATATAAAATAGCAATTTGCGCCAACGTTTCGGCCATGCGCTCTGGCAGGCGCAGTTCACGCCACAGGGTTAGGGCCTTCTGCCGCGCGGCTAAGGCTTCGGTGCGCTGGTCTATGGCGTTGCACTCATCGGCGTAAGCGTCCAATAATTCGGCTTGAGCTTGCAGTGGCAATTGCGCCACATGCCGCAAGGCCAACGCGTACAATGTGGCGGCTTCACGGTGAGCGCCCGTGGCGGCGGCTTTGCGCGCGGCGGCGGGCGCGTATTCCAAAGTGGCGTCGGCTTCTCCGGCGGCTTCGGCGTGGTGGGCCAACCGCGCCAAATCTTGCCGCGTGGCGGGCATGGCCTTCAGCACATCTAGCGCCATGCGGTGCAAGGCTAACTTGTGGGCGGGTGAGATGGTTTCCAATAATGTTTGCCGCGCCAGTTCATGCCGAAAGGCCAACGTTTCTCCATGTGCCACCAACATGCCTAACGCCAAACATTCATCAATCGCGCTCGCTTCGGCGCTGGTGAGTTGGGTGAGCAACCACGGCTCAATACGCGGCCCACTCACAGCGGCGGCCTGTAAAGCGGCCTGCGCGGAAATGGAAAGCCGGTTGGCACGCGCCAACACGGCATCACGCACGGTGGAGGGGATGCCGCTTCCGCCGCTTTCTAAAACTTCGGTGATGAAAAACGGGTTGCCGTTGGTTTGGCGGTGGAGGGCGGCGGCATCCATGTGGCGTTCGCCCACCAGTACGCGCGCGGCGGCTTCGCTCAGCGGCGTAAGTGGAATGCGGCGCGTGTAATGCGGCGCGGTTAAGTCCCCCAGCACGGAGCGCAGTGGATGGCGTGGGCCTAATTCATCATCTCGGTAGGTGAGCACCAACAGCGCTTGCGTTTGGGCAATACGGCGTCCCAAAAAGCGCAATAAATCCAGCGTGGCTTCATCGGCCCAGTGCACGTCTTCAAAAATCAAAAGAGTAGGACGTTGGTGCAATTCGGCCAACATGGCGCTAAAGATAGCGTTACGGTTGGCATCGGCGGTGAGGGCGGCCAGCAGTGGCCCGCCGGTTTGCGCGGCAATATCAAATAGCGGGCCAAGTGGGCGCGGCGTAAACAACGCATCACACGCGCCCGAAAGCACGCGCACCCGCTGGCGGCAATTCTCGGCCAAGCGCTCCACCAGTTGCGTTTTGCCAATGCCCGCTTCACCGCTCACCAGTGCAACGCCGCCTTCATCCTGAACGGCTTCTTGGAGCGCGGCCTCCAACTCACGGAGTGGCCCCTCACGTTCTAGTAACTCCATATGGAGATTTTACCTTGCTAGCGAAACGCGGCGAATGAATTCGCGTTAACAGAAAGCAAAGCCAATCTACCGTTATCTTCTGAATGGGTCTAGCACTGATTTGGCTCGGCTCCTTCTCCCAGCGGGAGAAGGCGGGGGATGAGGGCGAACTAACGGCTCATAGGCTCGCTCAACGCCGCGCGCTCGCCCTCAACCGGCGCTTCGCGCCACCTTCTCCCGCTGGGAGAAGGTTAGGTTGCGTCATTTCTTAGCCAGCGCCATTTGACTAGATGGAAAGATTAATTTTTTAGCGCGCCAAATTTTTGATACAGTGAAGCGGCTTCTTCGCGGGAGTGAACGTTGAGTTTGGTGAGAATGGCCGTAATGTGATGATCTACCGTTTTGGGGGAGAGGTGCAAGCGCGCGGCAATTTCTGAGTTGGTGAGGCTTTGGGCCAGCAGGGCTAATATTTCTGATTGGCGGGTGGTGAGGCCAAACGGATTTTCACGCGTGGTGGCGCGTGGCCCGCGCGGAATGCTGGCTCCGGCGACCTGCATCTTGGCCCGTAAAGCCTCAGCGGCTGGCTGGGCGCCGAGCTGATTGAAGATGAGCAGGGCTTGCGCCTGCGCCTCTATATCCCCCTCCGCCAAAGCACGCGCTTGTTCATATGGGCAACCCATCTGCTCCCACAAAGCCGCCGCGCCGCGCCAATCCCTGGCCAGTTGTAAAGCATAAGGCTTGGCCGTCCACTCAGGCACGGCCACTTTTTCACCGGCGCACCACAGCCAATACGCCAACTCACCCACGTACCACGGTTGCGGGTGCGTGAACGCCAACTCTAATCCGGCGCGCGCTTCTTCAAGGGTGCGGGCACTATCACCCGCGTGCCACGCCGCCTCGGCCCGCGCCGCCCTAAGCATGCCCTCCCGCTGGCGGAAGCCCTGCTTGAGCAAAATCTCGAGTGATTCATCTAATGCGGGCAGAGCATCTGACTGGCCGCGCCGCGTGCGGAGACGCCCCAGCGCTACAAGGGCCGGCCCGCGCCCGGGTGACATTGGCCCACGGTCTAGCGCTTGCTGGGCAATCCGTTCCGCCTCCGCCCACTGGCCTTGATGAAATTTGAGAATGGCCAGCCAGCCTTCCATGAAGGCCCAGACAGAAATCAGTTCCCGTTCCTGCACGTAGGGCGTGCCGGTGGCGTACAGTTGTGCCGCGCGTGTGAACTGATGAAAATCCACATAGATGGAACTGAGATTGGCATATAAGTTGCCCACCCGCACCGAGTGATTGAGCTCTAGTGAGAGCGCCAATGCTTGTTCTAAGTATTGCAGGCCAGGTTCATGGTTGAGAAAGAGCGTGCACAAGCCGGCCACTTCTAGCAAGCGTGGCATCACGTCTTCATCCTCCATGTGTTGCGCTAAGGTTAAACCTTTTTCTGCCATGGCCGCGCCGCGTTGATTGTTGGCACTGGCTAAACTCAGCCATGCCTCCATGTTGTAAGCGTGTAAGAGCGGCGTGTTGGGGGCCAGCGGCTCTAAAATTTCCAAAGCCGTGCGGTTGGCGGTTTCTGCTTCTTCCTT
This sequence comes from Anaerolineales bacterium, assembly GCA_016789245.1. Next base: position 1,350 of record JAEURM010000069.1, on the reverse strand, counting down.
GTGCCCCGTAATCTGCATCAGCAGGGCAAAGCTGGTGAGGCTCCTACCATACTCAAGGGGCTGATTGGCTTGCGGCCACAACTGCAAGGACTGGCGGCGGGCTTCAATGGCTTCTGGGCGGCGGTCAGTGGTATCGCACTCGGTGGCAAATTCATCCAGCAGTTTTGCGTGTTGGCCGGGCGGCAAATCTTCCGCGTGGCGCAGAGCTAACTCAAACAATTTAGCCGCACTGTGGTGCGCTTTGGCTTCCATAGCTTGGCGGGCCGCCGCCGGCGCAAATTGCAAAATGGCGTCACGGTCACTGGCCCCTTCAGCATGGTGGGCCAGCCGCGTTAAATCAGTTTTGGTGCTGGGGTGAGCGCGCAAAGCATCTAACGCCATGCGGTGGAGCGCCATGCGTTGCGGCAGGGCAATGGTTTCTAAAATGGTTTGCCGCGCCAATTCATGCCTAAAAGCCCACGCTTCACCTTGCGCGGTAAGCATGCCCACATTCAAACATTCGTCAGCGGCGTCGGCTTCTGCACCCGTAATGGAGGCCAGCACCCACGGCTCAATGCGCGGGCCAACAATAGCGGCGGCCCGCAAAACCGCTTGGCCGGAAAGTGAAAGCCGCGCGGCGCGGGCCAGCACCGCATCGCGCACGGTGGGTGGCACGCCATTGCCGCCGCCTGCAATCACTTCGGTTACAAAAAATGGGTTGCCGCCCGTTTGCTGATGAAGTGACTGGGTATCTAACGCGCGGCCACCAATTAACTGCCGCACCGCCTGAGGAGAGAGCGGCGTAAGCACCACGCGGCGTACAAAGGCGGAAGTGGCTAATTGGCCCAGCAAAGTGCGTAGAGGGTGGCGCGCGCCCACTTCATCATCTCGGTACGTCAGCACCACTAACGCCGCCGTGCGCTCAATGCGGCGCGCGATGTATTTCAACAAATCTAGCGTGGCTTCATCCGCCCAGTGCACGTCTTCAAACAGCGCTAGGGTGGGGCGTTGATTGAGTTCCGTGAGGAAGCTGGCGAAGAGCGCGGCGGGCTGAGTTTCGGTGCTTAGGCGTGTAGGCCACTCACCGCCCAATTGCCCGGCCATATCATGCACTGGTCCCAGTGGGCGCGGCGTAAACAGCGCATCACATGCGCCCCACAGCACGCGCACGTTGGCCCGCTGGGCGCGGGCCAAGTTTTGGATGAGGACTGTTTTGCCAATGCCCGCCTCGCCGCTTACCACTGCCACCCGGCCTGCACCACTTTGGGCTTCCGTCAGCGCCGCTTCTAATTCGCGCAAGGCTTCTTCGCGTTCTAGGAGTTCCATAGTGAGTGGATTTTACAACGCAAGTAAATATCGTAAGTAGAGAAA
>JAEURM010000068.1 GCA_016789245.1 Anaerolineales bacterium | reverse complement strand
GCTTTTTCTGGCTGAGAATGTTACGCATCCAGAGCGCGTTTTTGGCCAGTCTTGTGATGTGACTTCACTGGAACAAGTGCAAGCGTTGTGGGACGCGGCCCAAGCCAAATTTGGGCGCGTGGATGTGTGGATTAACAACGCCGGCCTCGCGCACTCCGATGTTCCGTTTTGGGAACAACCTGCTAGCGTGATGCACGATGTGGTGAGTGTGAACGTGCTGGGCGTGATGCACGGGAGCAAAGTGGCCGTGCTGGGCATGGCCGCGCAAGGCAGTGGCGCGATTTACAACTTTGAAGGCTTTGGTAGCAATGGCCGGACGCGGTTTGGGTTGGGCGTTTACGGGAGCACCAAAGCGGCGGAACGTTTCTTCACGCGCTCACTGGCGCTGGATGTGAAAACCAAAGGCTTGCCGGTGCAAATTGGTTCCATCAGCCCCGGCATCGTCATCACCGATTTGGTGACTGGGCAGTACGCTGGCCGCGAGCAGGAGTTCACGCGCGCGCGCCGCGTCTTCAATATTCTCGGCGATAAAGTTGAAACGGTGACGCCGTTTATTGCCGATAAAGTGCTGGCGGGTGAAACCAATATTCAATGGCTCACCGGCGCTAAAGTCATGTGGCGCTTTGCCACCGCAGGTTTTTCCAAACGTCAAATAGTCTAATCGTCGAATGGTCAATTCGTCTGACCACTCGACTAGGTGACTAACTCACTCCGAGACTACCAACTATGCCCGTCTCTCCTCAAGCCTTCAAACAAGCCTTAGCCCAGTGGGCCAGTGGCGTTACGGTGGTCACCACCGTCTTCAATGGCCAACGGCTTGGCCTCACCGTCAGCTCGTTCAGTAGCGTGAGCCTGAACCCGCCGCTGATTTCAGTGTGCCTAGATAAAAAACTGTACACTTGCACGGCCATAGAGCAAAGCGGCGCGTTTGCCGTGAATGTGCTAGATATGAACCAAATGGAATATGGCTTGGTGTTTGCCGGCATGAAGCCGGGCGTGGAAGACCGGTTTGAAGGAATTGCAATCAATACCGCCGTCACGGATAGCCCGATTTTGCCCGGCGTGCTGTGCTGGTTAGATTGCAAAGTGTGGCAAGTGTACGATGGCGGTGACCATGTGATTTTTGTAGGCGAAGTGCTCGCCACGGATTCCAGCGGCGCCGATACGCCTCTGCTCTATCATAATCGGCTGTGGCGGCGCAGTGAATCTTTGGATGTGCCCACTTTATCGCATGAAGCGCACATCATTGAAGTGGGGCCGCGTGATGGCTGGCAAGCCGAAGCCACCCTCATTCCCACCACCACCAAAGTGGAAATGATTGATGCGCTTTCGCAATCTGGTTTGCGGCGCATTCAGGTGGCCTCCTTTGTGCATCCACAAAAAGTGCCGCAGATGGCCGATGCTGAAGACGTGTGTGCGCGCATTCAACGCCAGCCCGGCGTCATTTATAGCGGCTTGGCCCTCAATAGCAAAGGCGTAGAGCGCGCGGCGGCGGCGGATTTACAGCAGGTGGATATTTCCGTTTCCGCTAGTGAAGCGCACAACCAAAAGAATATAGGCAAAAGTGTGGAAGATGGCCTGCTAGATTTAGAAGAAATGGTGCGGGCGGCGCGGGCCAAAGGCTTAAGCGTGCGCGCCGGCGTGCAGTGCGCGTTTGGCAGTGTGGAAGAAGGCGCAATTGAGCCGCGCAAAGTGATTGGCATGGTGCGCCGCATTTTAGCCTTGGGCGTGGATGAGCTTTTGCTGGCGGATAGCACCGGCATGGCTAACCCGCAGGCCGTGCGGCGCTTGGTGCAAGAACTGCGGCCCATGGTGAAGCCGGTGCCGCTCGTTCTGCATTTGCATGATACGCGCGGGATGGGCCTGGCCAACGTGCTTTCGGCCATGCGCTCCGGCGTGAACTATTTTGACACGGCGTTTGGTGGGCTGGGCGGCTGTCCGTTTATCCCCGGCGCTACTGGCAACATTGCCACCGAAGATACGGTGAACATGCTAGAAGCCATGGGCGTAAAAACGGGCGTCAACGTGGCCCAAGTCGCCGCCGTCTCGCAGAAAATGGAGAGCCTGTTAGGCCGCCAGCTAGATGGCAAGGTTTATAAACTAGCGGGTGGTTAATGTAAAAGAGTCATTGCGAACGAGCAACGCGAGTGACGCAATCTCCCAAAATTATGGCCACTCCAATTTCGGAGACTGCTTTGCTCACTACAGGCGCTCGCTTGCCGTGACAGTGATTTGAAGTTGGAAACGCCGCATAAACTAAATTGGCAAACCTAAATTCTGCAATCGCAAATCTAAAATCAGAAATCACAAATGCCGCAAACTATTGCTGAGAAAATCATCTCTGCCCACGTTGGGCGAGACGTAGCCGCCAATGAAATTGCCATTGTGCGCGTGGATGCCGCTATGGCTACGGATGCCACCGCGCCGTTTGCCATTAAAGCCTTCCGTGCCATGGGCGGCCAAAAACTGTGGAACGCCGAACGTTTTGCACTGATTATTGACCATGCCGCGCCGGCGCCCAACGAACGCGTGGCGAACTTACATCGCTTGATGCGCGAGTTTGTTCAGGCAACCGGCTGTGTGTTTTATGAAATTGGCGAGGGCATTTGCCACCAACTAATGGCTGAGAACGGCCATGCGCGCGCGGGCGATATTTTTGCTGGCGCAGACTCCCACACGCCCACGTTAGGCGCGCTGGGTACGTTTGCCATTGGCATGGGCTCCACAGATTTAGCCGGCGTGATGCTCACCGGCCAAACATGGCTCAAAGTGCCACAAAGCATCCGCATTGAATTGAACGGCGAACTGCCCAACGGCGTAACCGCCAAAGATGTGGTGCTGTATTTGGTGGGGCAGGTGGGCGCGGATGGCGCGAATTATCAGGCCATAGAGTTTGCGGGAGAAACGGTGGAGCGGCTTACCCTCGCCAGCCGCATGGTGCTATGCAACATGGTGGCGGAGATGGGCGCTAAAGCAGGAGTGGCTGAAGCCTCCAATTTGCCGCTTCGCGCCGATGCGGATGCCGTTTACGCCAAACGCTTCACACTTGACGTTTCACGTCTCCGCCCCATGGTTAGCGTTCCTCACGCGCCGGATAACGTTCAGCCCATTGATGTGGTGCGGGGCCGGAAAATCCATTACGCTTTTATTGGCTCTTGCACCAACGCCCGCGTAGAAGATTTGCAAGCGGCGGCGGCGGTGCTGAAGGGGCAACGCTTAGCGCCGGGCGTGCGGCTGGTGATTGCGCCGGCCAGCAAACGCGTATTCAACGAGGCTCTGCGCGATGGTACATTGGAGATTCTTTCCGAAGCGGGCGCAACATTTATCACTTCCGGCTGTGGGCCGTGCGTGGGCTCGCATCTCGGCGTGCCGGGTGATGGTGAAGTAGTAATTTCTAGCACCAACCGCAACTTCAAAGGCCGCATGGGCAACCCCAACGCGGAAATCTATCTCGCATCTCCGGCCGTAGTGGCGGCCTCCGCCATAGCAGGAGAAATTGTAGAACCGGCTTTTATCAATAGTGCCGGTGAGAAAGTACATGCAATTGCTAATAGGTGAAACGCATTGTTACGGTGACGATATTGACACCGACCGCATCATCCCCGGCAAGTACACCAAAACGCTGGAGTTGGGTGACTTGGCCCAGCATGTGTTGGAAGATTTAGACCCCGGCTTTAGTCACCGGGTGTGCGCGGGCGATGTGTTGGTGGCCGGGCATAATTTTGGCTGTGGCTCTTCGCGGGAACAAGCGCCACTGGCTCTAAAAGCGGCTGGCGTCAGTTGTGTGGTGGCGCGTTCGTTTGCGCGCATTTTCTACCGCAACGCCATCAATATTGGTTTGCCAGTGGTGGAAGCGCCTATGCACATATTTGAAAACGGTCAGCGCGCCCGTGTGGATTTAGAAGCGGGTACGGTGTTGAATGAAAGCACTGGCCAAATCTTCCCCGCCACCAAAATGCCCGATGTAATGGCGCGGATTTTGAATGAAGGTGGCTTGGTGAACTTTTTGGTGAAACATGGCAATTACCAATAACCAATTGCCTCTTTCCGGCCTCCGCGTTCTTGAATTCACGCACGCCATTTTTGGCCCGGCGTGTGGCTTAGTATTGGCCGATTTGGGCGCGGAAGTAATTAAGATTGAAAAGCCGGACGGCGATGACACGCGCCGGCTCAAAGGCTTTGGCACCGGTTACTTCACGTTCTTCAATCGCAACAAAAAAAGTTTGGCCGTGGATATTAAATCTGTTACCGGCCGCGCGATTGTGGAAAAACTTTTAGCCACCGCCGATGTACTGATTGAAAACTTTGCGCCCGGCACGATGGAGCGGCTGGGCTTAGGCTATGAGCAACTTTCTACTGTCTATCCCCGTCTCATTTATTGCTCCCTCAAAGGCTTTTTGCCCGGCCCGTATGAAAACCGCACCGCGTTAGATGAAGTGGTGCAAATGATGAGCGGCTTGGCATACATGACTGGCCCCGTCGGCCAGCCACTGCGGGCGGGCGCTTCTGTGGTGGATATTATGGGCGGCACGTATGGTGCGTTGGCGGTGTTGGTGGCCCTGCGTGAACGTGAGCGCACCGGGCGCGGCCAACTGGTGCAAAGCGGCTTATTTGAAAACGCGGCCTACATCATGGGCCAACACATGGCTTACGCCGCCATTGCCCAACAACCTGTGCCGCCCATGCCGGCCCGCGTCAGCGCGTGGGCTATTTATCGCGTCTTCAAAACGGTTGAGGGTGAGCAAGTGTTTGTGGGTGTTACCAGTGATAAGCACTGGCAAAAATTCTGTGAAGCATTTGAGCGGAGTGATTTATTAGCCGATGAAACGCTGGCTACTAACAATGGCCGCATTGCCCAACGCGAGCGGCTGTTACCTGAGCTGGAAACTTTTTTTGCCCAGTTGCCCAAAGCTGAAATTTTGCGGCGCTGTGAACGGGCGGCCATTCCGTTTGCGCCCATTGCTCGCCCGGAAGATTTGTTTGAAGATGCGCATTTGGCCGCTAGCGGTGCGTTGTTCCCCACCCACTTACCTAATGGCGAAACCGCGCCCCTGCCGCGCCAGCCCTTTAGCTTGCAAAGCGCTGAGTTGGATTTGTACGCGCAACCGCCGCAGGTGGGCGAACACACCGCCGAAATTCTGCGCGAACTGGGCTACGAGAATTTGGCCGAACTGCAAGCCAGCGGCGCAATTAGCGCTTTGAAGCTTGATGGTGAAAAATTATGACGGATAACAAACTGGATTTACTCATCAAAAATGTGCGCGTGGTGCGGCCCAACAAGCAAGCGGTGGATGTGCTGGATGTGGGCATTAAAGATGGCAAGTTTGCGCGGCTAGCGCCTGAGATTGATGTGGCGGACGCTAACGAAGTGCGCGATGGAAAAAATCAACTGGCCTTCCCCGGCTTGGTGGACGCGCACATGCATGTGGGCATTTACCAGCCGTTGGAAAAAGATGCGGTGACTGAGAGCAAAGCGGCGGCCATGGGCGGCGTAACGTCTGCGCTGACGTACACGCGCACGGGGCAGTATTACCTCAACCGGGGCGGCCCCTACGCCGAGTTTATGCCGGAAGTGCTGAAGCTGAGCGCCGGCAACTATTGGGTGGATTACGGTTACCACATCGCGCCGATTGAAGCCGCGCATCGCGAAGAGATGGAACTGCTGTTGAATGCGTTCGGCGTTTCATCCTTCAAGATTTTTATGTTTTACGGCGGCTATGGCCTGCACGGCAACAGCGATAAGCAAAACGAGTTTTTGATGATTGGGCCGGACGAGCGCTATGACATTGCGCATTTTGAATTCATTATGCGCTCAGCGCAGAAGTTGATGGAGACGAACCCGGATATTGCGGATTACGTTAGCGTGAGCTTGCATTGCGAGCTGGCGGATATTTTGAACGCGTACACCAAATTGGTGGAGCGGGAAGGCAAACTTACGGGCTTGCGGGCGTATAGCGCCGCGCGGCCCCCACACTCCGAAGGTTTGGCAATTTGGATTGCCTCCTACTTAGCCTATGAAACGGATTGCCTGAACATCAATTTATTGCACTTAAGCTCACGCAAAGCGGTGCAAGCGGCCATGATGATGCAAGATGTGTTTCCGCACATCAACTTCCGGCGGGAGGTAACAGTGGGCCACTTACTGCTGGATGTGGATTCTCCGGCGGGCGGGCAGGCCAAAGTGAACCCGCCCATCCGCCCGCGTGAAGACGTAGAGTTTTTGTGGGATGCGGTGTTGAACCGCGAGATTGATTGGATTACGAGTGACCATGCCTGTTGTTCTGCCGAACAAAAAACGAGCGCGGCGGACCCGGGCAACATTTGGCTGGCTAAATCTGGTTTTGGCGGCACGGAGTATTTACTTTCTGGCGTGCTTAGTGAAGGAAGTAAACGCGGCATGAGTTATAACCACATGGCCGGAGTGCTGTGCTGGAACCCGGCGCAACGCTTTGGCTTGTTAAGCAAAGGTGATATTGCCGTGGGCTATGATGCCGATTTGGTGTTGGTGGACCCGCGCGAAACGTTTACCGTGCGCGCCGCTGAGTCTGAGTCTCAACAAGGGTACACGCCGTTTGAAGGCCAAGAACTAACGGGCCGCGTTAAATCCACTTTTTTGCGGGGCCAGTTGGTGTATGACGGCGGCAACATCATCGGCCCGGCGCGCGGGCAGTATCTCAAACGGCCCGTGCGGTGATGAGCCGACCCACCTACCAAACCCGCGTGGCTGAGTTTGTGAACGCGCATCAGCTAGAAGCCGGCGTTGAAGCGCGGCTGTTGGATTTAACTTCCGAGGTGGGTGAGTTAGCCAAGGAAGTGCTAAAAACGAGCCAATACGGCCGCGCGACGTTTGCGCCAAACCCCGAGTGGGCGGGCGAACTGGCGGATGTGTTTTTTGCGTTAGTGTGTTTGGCCAACCGTACGCAAGTAAATTTGGATGAAGCACTCACTGGCGCACTGGAAAAGTATCAGGCCCGCTTGGCCGCAAAAGGTGAGGCGGGTTCAGGTGAGTAATTAAGACCTGTCAGGTGGCGCGCAATCGGCCCCTGATTTTTTAAGTTACCGCTCGCGCCACCTGACAGGTCTGGAGTGACTATGACTGAAAAACTAACAGCCTCCTATCTAATTGAGGACATGACGGAGCGTGAGCGGGCGGTGGCCCAGCGCGTGGAAAACATTTTGCCGGAGTTGCGAACTCGGGCCGAGCACGCTGATGCTACGGGCGATTTTCCGGCGGAGAACATTGCGACCTTGCGCGCCGCTGGCCTGCTAGGCCTAATTGTGCCGGAAGCGTACGGCGGGCTAGGCGGCACCTTGCGCGATTTAACAGCGGCGGTGTTCGCCATTGGCACGGTCTGCCCGTCTACAGCGTTGGCCTACTTTTTTCATTGCTCTAGCGCTTCCCGTGGTTTACTGCCGTTGGAAGCGATTGAAGCCGGGTTGTTTGCTGAAAACGAAGTGCCCGTGGTGCGCGCGTACGCCGAACGGCTGTTGAGCAAAATGGGCCGCGAGGCGTTGTGGCTGGCCAACTTCGCCAGCGAGCAAGTCAAAACTTCCGCCAGCGCCATCACCATTGGCACAGAAGCCGTGGCCACCGAAGACGGCTGGCATCTCACCGGCACAAAATCCTTTGGCTGTTCCACCGGCGTGGCTGATGAATATTTGGTAACGGCCAAACTCGCTGGGACGAGTAATGCCGATGGATTGTGCGTGTTCAATGTGAAACGCACTACGCCCGGCGTGCGCGAACGCGCCAAGTGGGATTCTTTGGGCATGCGAGCTACAGCCACGCATGGCATCATTTTGGAAAATGCGTTTGTGCCCAATGCAGAAGCATTGGCGCTCCCCGGTGCGTTTGTAAAAATGATGCAGATGAGCCGCGGCAGTTTTGTGGGCAATCAAGTAGCGGTGGCGGCCATTTATTTAGGCATTGCGTATAACGTTTATCAATATGCCCTCAGTTTCATGTTGGGCATTAAGTTTGAAGATACCGGTAAATCCATCGCCACGGAAAGCCCGTTCCACCAAGAATTAATTGGCAAGATGACGGTGAACTTGGAAACAGCCACGCTATGGTTGCGCCGCCAGCTGGAACTAGAGACGAGTGAGCGGCCCATTTTGCCTAAGCCGCGTGTGGTAGCGCAGTGGCGGATGTGCAAGGGCGTGGTGTGCGAGGCGGCGTTTGAAATTGCCACGCAAGCGTTGAAGGCGTGCGGCACCAGCAACACCGGCGCGCACGGCGTGGTGGCCCGCGCGCTGAGAGATTTGAGCATGGGCTTGGTGCAAGCCTTCCCGGCTGAGCGCGGCCGCCTAGAAGCCGCCAAGATGATTGTGAGCGGCGCGGAGCAGGCGAGTTTTAGTTTGAAGAAATAGTGTCAAAGTGCCAAGTGTCAGTCGCTTGGCGGAGGACACTCTGACACCTGACACTTTGGCATGTGACACTATGAATTTAGGTTCTGTTGCTCACACCCTCACCCAAATGTGCGGTGTGTGGCATGACCATATAGAAGTGTTTGATTTAGCCGGTAACCCGTTGGCGCTGGATGAACACAGCGGCACGCCAGGCGCTTCGCCGTGGGATAACTTGGTGTATGTGGAATTTGATGGCGAAACTTACCGCCAAACCAATGTCACCTTTCACGGGCGGCCACTCCATGTGCGCAGTTTTGCCGGCAG
>JAEURM010000067.1 GCA_016789245.1 Anaerolineales bacterium | reverse complement strand
AGGCGGCCGTGATGGGCGGTGCGCCCATTTTCTCCACCTTCCGCGAGGCTCTGCCCGCCGCCAACCTAAAAGGTTTTCGCGGCATTCTTAACTCCACCACCAATCTCATCCTCACAGAAATGGAAAAGGGCCTGAGCTTTGACGCGGCGGTACAGAAAGCGCAAGAAATTGGCATTGCCGAGACTGACCCCAGCAATGATGTGGATGGTTGGGATGCGGCGGTTAAGGTGAGCGCGCTGGCTACCGTGTTGATGGACGTGCCCGTAAAGCCACAGGATGTAGCCCCGGTGGGCATTCGCGCTTTGAGCGGCGAGCAAGTGGCCGCGGCGCGGGCGGCGGGCCGGCCATACAAGTTGGTGTGCCGCGCCTCCAAAGCGGATGGCAAAGTGACGGCCAGCGTGCGCCCCGAGCAAGTAGAAGCCGATGACCCACTCGCCAGCGTGAACGGTACCAGCTCCATCGTCATCTTTGAGATGGATACCATTTACGGCCTCGCCTTGAGCGAAATTGGCGGCGATGCCATCACTACCGCCTACGGCCCATTAGCGGATTTCATCTCGATTACTAAGAAAGATTAGTGATTAGTTACTGGTTATCAGGTATGTAAATTTATGTCTGCTCTCAACCCAACCCCCGTTGCCGTCATCATCGGCGCTTCTTCTGGCATTGGTGAGGCGCTGGCCCGCAAGTATGTGAAAGAAAATTACCGCGTAGCTTTGCTGGCCCGCCGCGTTGAACTGATGGAAAAACTCGTGGCCGAACTCGGCGCAGACCACGCCCGCGCGTACGTGCATGATGTGACGCAAACGGCTGAAGCTGGCCCGCTCTTCCAAAAAATTCTGGCGGACTTTGGCCGTGTAGATGTGGTGATTTACAACTCCGGTTTATTGGTTCCCGTGGGCGCGGAAGAATTTAGTTTTGAAAAAGACCAACAGATGGTGCATGTAAATGTACTGGGGGCTATGGCGTGGCTGAACCCGGCCGCGCAACTATTTGAAGCGCAGAAAAGCGGCCACCTCATCGGCATCTCCTCCGTGGCGGCGGATAGAGGCCGCGTGGGTGCACCGGCGTACAACACCACCAAGGCCGCCCTCACCACGTATTTAGAAGCCTTGCGCAACCGTCTCACGCGCAAAGGTGTGCACGTGCTTACCGTGAAGCCGGGCTTTGTGGCCACGGAAATGCTCAAGAATTCCCCGCGCACCTTTTGGGTGATTCCACCGGAGCAGGCGGCCAAAGATATTTACAACGCCATGCGCGCGCGCCAGCAAGAAATTTACACGCCCGCGCGCTGGGGCTTGCTCATGTTCGTCATTCGCAATCTGCCCTCCTTCATTTTCCGGCGGCTGAAGTTTTGAAAACGGATGAATCGGATTAGGACGGATTGAACGGATAAAATGCTTTAATCGCACACCTGACAGCTTTTGCAAAAGCTGTCAGGTGTTTAACAAAGGTAGAACAGATTTCCGCGTAATCCGCTTTATCCGTGCACCCAAAAGGCTTTAAGTAAACCGCCGAGTGTTGGGTATCTGCCTTAGAGTTGACACTCGTCACCTGACAGCCGCCCTAAACCCGTGCTACCCTCCCGCCTTGACGTTCAAGGTGTTACCTATGCTTCTCTCTCATCTTTCTCCGCTTGAAAACTTCGGCCACTCACTGAAAACGGCCGCCTACTTGTTCCGCCCCGCCAATGTGGAGCAGATTGTGGAATTGTTCCAATTGGCTGAGCGTGAAAATCTCACCATTGGCCTGCGTGGCGCGGGACGCACGTATGGGGATGGCGCGCTGAACGGCGGCCACATTGTGCTGGATATCCGCCGCATGAACCGCATCTTGGAATGGAATCCGCAAACCGGCGTGATAAAAGTTGAGCCGGGCGTCACCATTCAACAATTGTGGCAGTACGTGCTGGAAGATGGTTGGTGGCCGCCGGTAGTTTCTGGCACGCAGTTCCCCACCCTCAGCGGCGCGCTGGGCATGAACATTCACGGCAAAAACAACTGGCACGCCGGAACCATTGGGGAGCATGTGCTGGCGTTTACGGCGCTGTTGCCCAATGGGCAAGAGATTATGTGCACGCCGGACGAAAACAGTGAGCTGTTTTATTCCCTCATCAGCGGCGCAGGATTGTTGGGCGTGTTCACTTCCATGACGTTTAAGCTCAAGCGGCTGTACTCTGGCAATGTGCGCGTGAGCGCGTGGGCCGTGCCCACCTTGCGCGAGATGCTAACGGATTTAGACCAGTTTAAGAACGAGCACGATTACATTGTGGGCTGGCTGGATGGCATTGCGGGCGGCAACAGTATCGGGCGCGGGCAAATTCACGGCGCGGATTATTTGCACGCCGATGAAGACCCGCAAGCCACGCGTACGCTGAAAGTGGATTATCAAAATTTACCGGATACGTTTTTTGGCGTTGTGCCGAAATCTATGTTGTGGCTGGGCATGCAGTTCTTTATGAACAACGCGGGCACCACATTAGTAAACACCGCCAAGTACGTGCAATCGCGCTATATAGGGCATCAGAAGCAATACATTCAATCACTGGTGGCCTTCAACTTTTTGTTGGATTACGTGCCGAATTGGGAAAAGGCGTATGGCGCTGGTGGGTTGATTCAATATCAAAGCTTCCTGCCGCTAGAAACGGCCAACGCGGCGTGGACGGAAATGCTCCGGCTTACACAACGGCGCGGTTTGCCTACGTATCTTGGCGTTACTAAGCGCCATCGCGCGGATAAGTTTTTGTTCACGCACGCCGTCAACGGTTTTTCCTTTGCCATGGATTTCAAAGTGACGCGCGGCAACCGCGCCAAGCTTCAACAAATGGCGGAAGAGATGAACCAAATTGTTTTGCAGGCCGGTGGGCGCTTTTACTTTGCCAAAGATAGCACCCTCACGCCCGAAGTGGCCGCCCGCTACTTAGGCCAAGAAACTTTGCAACGCTTTGCCGCGCTCAAAGCGCAGTGTGACCCGCACGAGCGTTTGCAAACGGGCTTATACCGTCGCCTGCTCAAGCCGATTTTGGAAACGGCGCAACAGCCAACAGGCGGCTGAACCCAACCGCCGCTCGGCCATGCTCAACCCCACTGATTTTGAACGGCTCGCGCAGGCGCTTCCGTTTTTGCGCCGCGCCGAAACAGAGCTAGTGCGCGAATTTAAGCAAACGGCCTTTAGCCTGCGCATTCCGGCGGGCAAAGATGTATTTGTGGAAGGCGATGAAGCCAACGCCATCGCGCTGTTACTCTCCGGCGTAGTGCGCGTGTACAAAATTGGGGAAACGGGCCGCGAAATTACGTTGTACCGCTTTGGCCTCGGAGAGTCCTGCATCCTCACCGCCAACGCCATCCTCAGCCAAAAATCTTTTCCCGCCATTGCCACCGTAGAGCACGAAGCTGAGGCGGTGATGATTCCGGCGGAAACTTTCCGCGCGTGGGTGCGGCGCTATGAAGCGTGGCGCGAATTTGTGTTTGAACTGTTTTCTCAGCGGCTGGTGAGCGTGATGGCGATTGTGGATGAAGTGGCCTTCCGCCGGATGGATACCCGCGTGGCCGATTTACTCCTCCGGCGCGCGGCGGCAGGGCCAGTTTTGCGGCTTACCCATCAAGAAATTGCGGCGGAGTTGGGCAGTTCGCGGGAAGTGATTAGCCGCATTCTGGAAGATTTTGCCGAGCGTGGTTTGGTGCGCACGGGCCGGGGCACCCTAGAAATTCTCAACGCCGAAAAACTTCAGCATCGCGCCGGTGTGTGACTTTGTCACAGACGGGGGGCGAACAATCTCCTATAGTGAGTGCAAGATTTTCATTCATTAGGAGACACTCTCATGAACCCCTTCGTTGCTTTTATGGCTTCCACCGCTGGCCGCATCGTGCGCATCATCGCTGGCCTCGCCCTCATTCTGTGGGGCTGGCTGGGCATGGGTGATACCACCGGCTTAATTGTGGCCGTGGTGGGCGCTCTGCCCCTGTTGGCTGGCCTGTTTGATTTCTGCGTGTTTGCCCCGCTGTTCGGCGCCCCGCTCAGTGGCGCGAAGATCCGCGCCGCCAAGTAGCCGGGCAGGCTCCTTGCAAAGCGCCGCATGTGTAAAACGTGCGGCGCTTTTTTGTTATCACGCAACTTACAAAAACTTATGCCACCACCCACTCGGTTGAATGTTATGCTTTGCGCATGACCCACGGCACAGCTTCTCCCACATCTCCCAGCAAGCTCACTGATATTTTGCTGGGCATTGGTTTTATTCTCGGTCTTTCTTATCCCATCCTCGCCATTTCCACGGGTGTGCGGTCTCTCTATCAACTTTTGTTCAAAGCCGGCGTCACCAATTATTTAGCACCCAGCCTCAGTGGCGTGGCCGCGTTGTGTTATTTGGTAGCCACCATTGGCTTTTTCAAACGCAAGCCGTGGGCGTGGCGGCTTTCCGTGGCTTCGCTCGGCATTGAAACGTTACTCACGTTGATTGTGGGCACGCTCAGCTTCATCGTTCCAGAAATGATTGGGAGCACGGTGTGGCGCCACTTTGGCGCAGATTACGGTTTCTTCCCGCTCTTTCAGCCACTGCTGGGGTTGGTGTGGCTGGTGTGGCCGCAAACTTTGCGGGAGTACGGCTTGCTAACGGCTGAGAAACCGATGAGTTGGTGGCAGGCCATCCGCGCCGCGTTTAGGGTTAGATAAAATCTCTTAACAACCTAAAATTAGAGGTTAGGCACGCTGAGCTTGTCGAAGCGCGCCGTTCTAAACAAGAGCGCACCCTTCGACAGGCTCAGGGTGCTTGTTTCAAAATCCAATTAAAAATGGTTTCTAGCCGCTAGCCGTCAGGCAAATGGCGGCTTGGGCACAACTCAGCGGCGGTAACTTGCGTAAAATTAGGTATCAGGAGCAAGGCCATGAATCCTTTTGATATTCTTAACCAAGTCGGTAAACATCTCGGCCGAGAATTAAGCGGTGATATAGGCCGTGAGATTTTTGGCGGCGGGCGGCGGCGCGGGCATATGGGCGGTTGGGGCGGTGGTGGTGGCGGCATGGGCTGGGTGATTCCCGCCATGATTATTGGCCGCATCATTGAAGAAGCCACGCGCCAGCAAAACCGCCAGCAACAGATGCCAACCGGCCAACCGTGGGGCAATCCACCTCCCACGCAAGGGCCAACACCTACGCCGTGGGGTGATGCGCAACCACCAGCTGAGCCAGCACAGACAATGGTGCAATGTGTAAACTGCCGCTTGGAAGTGAAAGAGGGCTTTGAAATTTGCCCACACTGTGGCCGCAACGTCAACAAGCGGGAATGCCGGTATTGTGGCCGCGATGTGCCCAAAGACCAAAGCAGTTGCTTGGGGTGTGGCGCGCCCGTGCAACGCGCAGGTAATTCTGTTTTAGGGTAAGGTTTTTTTTGGCCGGCGAATAAATTCGCGGCAACAAATAGCGAAGCCGCCGTATGGCGGCTATAAGTGTAGCCCGCGTAGGCGGGCTTCGCTTTGTGTTGGTGCAGTTTTTTAACTGCGCCAGTAAACGCGGCTATACTTTCCCCATGCCGCGCTTGAACCCGCAACAACTTAACACCCTCACCGAAATCAATCTCATCGATATGTTTGACTCGCTCGGGCTGGCACACCTCCAGCGCGGGCGAGCGTTTTTAAGTGCGCTGTTTCGCTGGCCAGCGCGCCGCTTTGCCGAGCAAGTGCTGACGTACGATGCGTGGGTGGGCGAACGCGGCCTGCCGTTTGGCGCCGAGTGGATTCTCAAACGCTACTTGCGCCACATGTACGTGGCCGGGCGCGAGCATGTTCCGGTGAGTGGGCCAGTGCTGGTGCTTTCCAATCACCCGGGCATGGCAGATACGGTGGCGCTGTTTGTGGCCCTTGGCCGCCCAGATTTGCGCGTGGTGGCGCTGGAGCGGCCTTTTTTGCAAACGCTAGAAAACACCAGCCGCCAAATCATCTATGTGCCGGAAGATACTGGCAAACGGGCGGGCGTGGCGCGGGCGGTGGTGAAGCAATTGCAAGCTGGGCGCGCGGTGCTCACTTTCCCCGGCGGCAGTATTGAGCCAGACCCGGCTGTTTTGCCCGGCGCGGCTCAATCTTTAGAAAAATGGTCTGATAGTGTGAGCTTGTTTGCGCGCCTCGCGCCGGAAACGCAAGTGCTACCCGCCATTGTGAGCGGCGTACTGCACCCAGCGCCACACCGCCACCCGCTCACGCGTTTGCACAGAACGACTAAAGATAAAGAGAAGATGGCGGCGATGTTGCAGATTTTGTGGCGCGGCTACCAAGGCGTAACGGTGCGCGTGGCGTTAGGGAAGCCTACGCTGGCGCGGGAACTGGCGGCTACGGGTGAGCCGCACTTGGTCATCGTCCGCGCGGCGCGGGAATTAATTGAGCGCCCGCCCACCCATTGGCAGTTGGTGACGGAGGGCGTACGGTGAAATTTTCAGCACTGTCATTCTGAGCGCGAATGCCAAAGCCCCAAATCAAAGTGACTTTTTCGCGCGAAGGGTGACCGACGATAAAACTACATCTTTGACTCAAACTCATGCTGGCAAGTGACGTTGGCGCATTTCATCAAGTTCATCACATCCGCATCCCCCAGAGAGTAGTTGCGCGGCTCGGCGTAAAAACAAAATTCAAAATAACACTTAGGGCAAATTTCACCAAAGGTTGGACGGTGGCGGTCAAGCTCCCATTTTTTGCCCGCATAAAAACTTTTGCCTAGCACGGGTTGGCCCTCAAATTTCAAAATATACGCTTGCTGTTCCACGCTCCACGCGGCCCAAGTAGCGGCAGATAAAATCTTGTGTAAGTGGGTGGGGAGTTGTTGGTTCATGGGCTAGCTCAGACTTCGGAAATCTGCATTTATCCGTGTTTATCAGCGCCCAAAAAGGTTTTCCCCACAAAATCCATCTGGTGTGCAATGTAAACTAGATCGCCGCGTTCAATATGCGCGTGGCGTTGGGTAATCCAGTTTTCAAAGTGCGCGTGGTTAAGTTCTGGGTGGTGGCAGAGTGCGCCGTGCAGGGTGTGAATGATGAAATGCAGGAAGTATGCTTCATCCGCCGGGTAGCGGCCATCCGGCTGGGCAAACACCGTCCAATCACTACTGCCCGCCGCCAGAATTTCTGCCCGGCACTCCCGCAAAACGCCAAACAAGTGCCGCCCACTGCGGCTATCACCGGAAGGCAAGTTGTTGGTGAGCCGCTCATCCATGGTGCGGTGGTAAAGCGCTTCAATCTGGTCATCCAGTGCGCGCTCAATTTCCGGCTGGAAGAACGTGCCGCCATCAAAATTTAGCGTGAAGTAAAACACGCCGCCCGGCTTAAGCGCGGCCAGTAACGCGGGCACGGCGGAGCGCAAATCTAACAAATCTAAAAACGCGTGCGCAATCAGCACATCATATTGGCCGCTCTGCTCCGGCCGCGCACAAAATTCCACCGCCTCAGCTATTTGAAAATCTAAAGTAAAAGGGGAACATGCCGCCAGCCGCTCCCGCGCCACGGCAATGTTTTCAGCTTGCTCATCTAAAACGGTGTAGTGCGCGCGGGTGAGGGTGCGGCGCTCGGCCAGCCGCTCGGCCATAGTGCCAATGCCCGCGCCCACTTCTAGCACGCGCGGGGCGTGAGCGGGTAAATGGCAGGCCAACGTTTGCCACACATGCGCGTTGAGGGCGCGGTCATCCACCGTTTTTTTGCTGGCGAGGTAACGCTGAAAGGAATAACTATGCGGCGGCATGTTTGATTAGGCTTAAGCCGGTTGGCGCACCAACGCGGCGCTGGCTTCCCACAACCGGCGGGCGGCGGCTTCATCGTAAGACTCTGGTGATGATGCTACCGCCCGCGATTGATCAAAATACTTGCCCGTCACACCTTCCACAGCGGGCGAAGTGGCTAAGTACAGCGTGGTGGCCGCGCCTTGCTCGGGCTGGAGGGCGCTCAAGCGCTGGATGATTTTCATGAAGAACGAAACCACGCGGCCGTTGTTGTGGCCAAAGTTGGTGGCCACAAAACCCGGATGAAGTGTGTTGGCCGTGATGCCGGTGCCGGCTAAGCGGCGCGCCAATTCATACGTGAACAGCACATTGGCGAGTTTAGATTGCCCGTAAGCTGGAAAGCCATTGTAACCCCGTTCGTTTTGCAAGTCATCAAAATTGAGTTTGATGGGTGAGCGATGGGCCGCCGAGGCAACGTTGATGATGCGGGCGGGCGCGCTAGCCTTGAGCACGTCTAAGAGTAAATCTGTAAGCAAGAAGTACGCCATGTGGTTGAGGGCGAACGTCAGCTCCAGCCCATCTACGCTGGTTTGGCGGTTGGCAAAGTATGCGCCCGCATTGTTGATGAGCACGTCTAAGCGGCTGTGCTGGCGCTTAAACGCTTCTGCCACCTGCCGCACGCCCGCCTGTGTAGATAAGTCTGCTACGATGAAACTAACTTGTGCATTGCCTGTGGCGGCCCGAATTTGTTCGGCTGTGGTGCGGCATTTTTCCGCGTTACGGCCTACACCCACCACTATTGCTCCTTGCCGTGCCAATTCGCGGGCTGTTACTTCGCCTATTCCGGCTGTAGCGCCGGTTACTAAAACCGTTTTGCCTTGCATATAACGCTCCTTGGAAGATGGGAGAGTTATATCACTGGTGAGTTGTATTTACTTTAATTCCACCGCCCCATGGAGTTTGATAAGTCTTGGAAAACTTCTTAAACAACTCATCTTACACGGGCCGTCACTTCCCCAAGGAACGGGGCAGGCCGCGAAAGCG
>JAEURM010000066.1 GCA_016789245.1 Anaerolineales bacterium | reverse complement strand
GCCCACAATCATTTGCGTAGGCTTGAGCCGCGTGGCTAAGGTGGCCACTAGCCCACTGCCCACAATCATGCCCACCACTTGCGCGGCTTCTACCACGCCCAGCGCCATAGTTGGCACTTTCAATATGTTGATGAGGAAGGGCACAAAGAGTACGTTGACGGCGCCGAGGCCCAACATGGTTACGGCAAACGTGAGCGTTACGCCAGTGAGCGTGCGTTGGCTAAAAATGAAGCGTAAGCCTTCGCTCAGTTCAGCCCACACTTGGCCCGCACCCGAGCCAGCGGCTTCCACTCGCGGTTGGTGGGCCGGGGCCACAATGCGCAGAATAAAGAAAGCGGAAATGATGAAGGTGGCCGCATCGAGTGTGAACGCTGGCCAGCCTTGCCCGGTGCTACCCACTAACACCCCGGCCAGCGCGGAGCCAACTACGCCGGTGAGCACGCGTGTGGTTTGTGAGAGGCCATTGGCGGCCAGCAGTGATTCACGGCCTACCAAATCCGGGATGAGGGCGCTTTTGGCCGGATCAAAAAAGGTGCCAATGGCGGCTTGCAAAAAGCCCAACACGTAGAACAGCCACACATCTTCCGGGCGGCGCACAAAAATTAGGCCGAGGACGAGTACGCCGCGCAAAACATCACTCACCACCATGATGCGTTTTCGGTCCCAGCGGTCTACAAACACGCCGGCCACTAAACCAAAAAGCAATTGCGGCAGGGCAATGGCGAGCGTCATGGTGGCCACCGCCACGGTGGAGCCGGTTAGCTCATTGATGACAATGAGCAAGGCTAAGTTCGTCAAACCATCGCCGATTTGCGAAATAGTTTGCCCCAGCCATAAGTTGCGAAAGTTGGGGTTGCTCAGCACCGATTTAGCGCTGGCGTTTGGTGCGGGGTTTTGGCTCATGGGAGGCTCCTTTGGGTTGAACGTTTTCGCCGGGGGTGAGGCGCGGGTAGAAAGCAATGGTCAAGCCATAGTTGGCCTGTTTATCGGGCCGCTCGTGCTGGTCAAATTCTTTGAGCAGGGTTTCCAGCTTTTCAATAAACTGCGATACATCCTCATCACGCACGCTCATGAGTGAGCGGCCTAAGAGCGCCGTGCGTTTGGGCGAGGCTTGGCTATGCCAGTCCATTTTTTTGGCTTTCACGCTCTGGCGGATTTCCTCGGCCGTGCCATCAAAAATAGTAGCGAGTAAATTTTCCAGTGCCTCATCGCCCAATTCGGAAGCGCGCAGAAGGTTTTTATCCACTTGGATGTTTTCGGCCACGGTGCGGTAATACTTTTCAATGATGCCGGATTTGATGCGCGTCTCCACCACCGTTACAAAGCCCGCGCCTTCCAGCGCGCTCACGTGGTAATACAGCTTGGTGGCGGGCTTGCCCAACAAATCGGCCACTTGCTTCACCGTGCGGGCTTCCGTCACCACGGCCTCCATAATCTGTAGCCGCAGTGGGTCACTAATCACCTTGAGCTGTTCTAGGCTAGAAACGGTAAGCAGAGGTTCTTGCTTGAACGAGCGGCTGAACGTCTCGGTGGTGGCGGGCGGCAGAGCAGTCTTTTTACTTAGCATAAATGATTTATTTCTGTTTATCATTCAAATTATTTTGAATGATTGACGAGATTTTAGTCCCACTTAGGCGGTTTGTCAACAGGGAAAATAAAACGCCGCCCGGCTGTGAGCTGTCGGCGGCGTTTGTGGAATGAAAGGAGAGTTCGTGTAATTCGTGTTAACAAAAATCTAGTTACGGATGAACTTCAACTCCTGAAAATTCTTCCGCAAGGCGATTACATCCGGCCGCACGGTTTCGGGGGCTTCGCCTTTTACCAACACGCGGCACATCAGCTCCGCCACATCCGGCATGTTATCCGGCGTTAGGCCCCAGCGCGTAATTTCCTGCGTGCCCAGCCGCACCGCATTAAAGTCGCCGTCAATCGGCGCTAGCGGCAGGCCAATGCCACTGGCCAAAATGTTGGCCGGTTCCAGCCAGCGGGAGGCCTTGGTGCCACCGCCCCACTTGTGCGCGGGCAAAGCCACATGATGAGACACCGTGAAGCCGCGCCCCTCCACCGCGTGAACGGGGCAACCGCGTGCGTACAAACTGGCGGCCAAAGCTTGCGCGTTGGCCATGCACATTTGCGCGTACGCTTTGCCATGTTCGCGCACGTCTAACGCCGCCACAATCAGCGCCGCCGTTTTGCTCAAATCAAAATTAGCCGTCAGGCCCGGGTAAGCAATGGCCTCCAACTTTTGCGCCAGTTCCGCTTCATTGGTAAGCACCAAGCCCGCCGGTGGCCCACCAAAAGATTTATAGGTGGACATGGTCATCAGGTGCGCGCCCTCGGCCAAGGGCTGTTGGAATGCGCCGCCCGCAATTAGCCCGCTCATGTGCGCGGCGTCATACAGCACATACGCGCCCACTTCATCGGCAATGGCCCGCACGCCAGCCACATCATACGGAAACAGGCACAAGCTTCCGGCCACTACTATCAACTTTGGTTTCAGTTCACGTGCTTGCTTGCGCAATTCAGATAAATCAATCGCCATCTGCTCGCCATCGTATGGCACGACGTGAACGTCCAAGCCGTACAATCCCGCCGCGCCCTCAGTGTGATGCGTCACGTGCCCAGCCGCCGAAGCCGGAAAGGCCATGATACGGTCACCCGGCTTGCAGGTGGCCATGAACGCGTACAAATTCGCCAGTGAGCCGCTCCCCACGCGGAACTCCACGTACTGGCTGTGAAAAATTTCTTTGAGCAGTTCTGCCGCCATAATTTCCAGTTGCTCAGCATATTGCAGGCCCATCTCATATTTATCACCGGGATAACCCAAGCTGGGCCGACTGCCCACACTGGAGGCGAGCACCTTCAACGCACGCGGATTCATCATGTTGGTTCCGGCGTACAAACTCAAACACTCATAATCCATATAGCGTGCATGGTGGCGCAAAAGTTGTTGCACTTCGGCTTCCATTTGTTCAGGAGTGAAAGTGTGAAAGTGCGCGGCGCGGGTTTGAAGATTGGCTTCTATTTCAGCCGGCACCCAAGCGCGGTGAGAAGTGGGGTTAGCGGCCATACGGCACAACTCCGTGATAAGAACCTATGACCAAGATAATAGCCCGAAACGATAGTTTGCGCTCATTATTTTGCGATATTTTTAACCACGAAAACACGAAGAACACCAAGTTACACAAAGCTTAGTGAACTTAGTGCCCTTAGCGCCTTCGTGGTAAAGGAAAACAATAATGAATGAAATCTGGCAAGGGATAACGGCCATGGATATTAAACTCACGCGGTGGATGGCGCGGTATGGAGTGGTAGCCCTGCGCGTAAGTTTGGGCGTGGTGTTCTTTTGGTTTGGCGTGCTCAAGTTTTTCCCCGGCCTCAGCCCCGCGCAAGATTTAGCCACCCGCACGATTGATATGCTCACCTTTGGCCTGATGCCGCTCAGTGTGAGCATTCCAGTGTTAGCGGCGTGGGAGTGCTTAATTGGTTTAGGTTTGATGACGGGCTTATTCATGCGGGCCACTCTGCTCCTGCTGTTTGCGCAAATGTTGGGCACCATCACGCCGCTGTTCTTCTTTCCGGCAGAAACATTCACGCGCTTTCCTTACGCGCCCACGTTGGAGGGCCAGTACATCATCAAAAACATTGTGCTGGTGACGGCCGCCATTGTGCTGGGCGCTACCGTGCGCGGCGGCAACTTGGTAGCGGACCCAGAAAAGTTGTACGGATGATTTTCGCTGAATGCGCTTCGTGAGATAATTCAGAGCATCTCACTCCACAAAACAAGGAACACTAGCATGAGCACTCAACGCAAGTTCTTGCTTGATGAGAGCAAACTCCCCAAGGCTTGGTACAACATCAATGCCGATATGCCCGTGCCGCCGCAACCCGTTCTGCACCCGGGCACGCTTGAACCCGTAACGCCGGATTTTCTCGGCGTGCTCTTCCCCATGAACTTAATCATGCAAGAGATTAGCGGTGACCGGTGGATTGAAATTCCAGAGCCAGTGCGCGAAGTGTATAAACTGTGGCGGCCCACGCCCATGTTCCGCGCCATCAATTTGGAGAAGGCGCTGGATACGCCCGCCCACATTTACTACAAATATGAAGGCGTTAGCCCGGTTGGCTCCCACAAACCCAACACGGCGGTGGCGCAGGCCTACTTCAATAAAGAAGCCGGCACTAAGGCGCTCACCACCGAAACGGGCGCGGGGCAATGGGGCAGTGCCCTTTCTATGGCCTGCAATATGTTTGGCATTGATTTGGAAGTGTACATGGTGAAAATTTCCTTCCAGCAAAAGCCATACCGCCGCATCATCATGGAAAACTTTGGCGCGCAAGTGTACGCCAGCCCCACAGACCGCACGCAGTTTGGCCGCGCTTTAATTTCTCAAGACCCAAGCAATACCGGCTCGTTGGGCATTGCTATCTCCGAAGCGGTGGAAGCGGCGGCCACTAGCGGCGGCGCGAAGAAGTACGCGCTCGGCTCAGTGCTCAACCATGTGCTCATGCATCAAACCGTCATCGGTTTGGAGGCGCTGGAGCAAATGGCGCTGGCCGGTGAGTACCCGGATATTGTGATTGGGTGCGCGGGCGGCGGCTCTAACTTTGCGGGCTTCACCTTCCCGTTCTTGCATCAAAACTTCACCAACGGCCAAAAGACGCGCGTGATTGCTGTGGAACCGGCCTCCTGCCCCTCGCTCACCAAAGGCACATACACCTTTGATTACGGCGATACGGCCAAGATGGCGCCGGTGGTGAAGATGCACACGCTCGGCCACGGCTTTATGCCGCCCAGCATTCACGCGGGCGGCTTGCGCTATCACGGTATGTCCCCGCTCGTCAGCGCGTTGGTGAACAATGGTGATGTGGAAGCGCGGGCGGTGAATCAGCTCGATACGTTTGAAGCCGGCATCACCTTTGCCAAAGCGGAGGGCATCATCCCCGCGCCGGAAGCTAACCATGCCGTGCGCGCGGCCATTGATGAAGCGCTGGCCTGCAAGCGTGATGGCACTAAGAAAGTCATCGCCTTCAATTTATGCGGGCACGGCCATTTTGATATGAGCGCGTATGAGGCCTACCACAGCGGCAAACTGGAAGATTACGATTACCCGGCGGAAAAAGTGGCTGAGGCCATGAAGGATTTGCCACAGGTGGCTTTTTAGGGATTAGGGACGAGGGATTAGAAAGTAAAGCGGCGTGGCCTGCGGGTTGCGCCGCTTTTTTGTTACCACCGCCCCCTTGCTAACCCCATCAATGGCGGGCGCGGCCAAACGTATGAGATACTCAGCCTGACAACCAATATATATTTAGGAGTTAACAACAATGCCCGGTGAACTAACCCTCTATCAAAATGACCCGCGCTGGCAAAACGATTTGCTTGGCTTTGCCACTGATGGCAATAGCACCATTGGCAAGTTTGGTTGCCTGCTCACTAGTTTAGCCATGACGGCCAACGCGTTGGGGGCCGATGAGACTCCCGCCACCTTGAACGAGAAGATGAAGGCCGTGCAAGCCTTTCAGGGGCCGTGGGTGCGCGCCCACCAGATTGGCGCGGCGGTGCCCGGCCTGCGCGTGGCTCGCAATGTTGAATGCCGGGATGTGCCCGCGCCACTGGCCGATATTGATGCCACCCTAGCGGCTAGCCGGCCCGTCATTGTGCTGGTGGATTACTCGCCTGACCCCGGCGTGCAGGATCACTGGATCGTTATCTACGGCAAACAGGGCGGCGATTACCTTATCCGTGACCCGTGGCGCGGCCCGCGCTCTGATCAAACGCTTTCACAGAAGTATGGCTTTGCAGGCACTCCGGCTGAGATTATCAACCGAGTGATTTGGATAGAAGGTGCCGGCACGACTAGCGCCCCAGCACCCAAACCCGCTCAACCAGTTCAGCCCGTCCAACCGCCAGTCACTCGCGCACCGGCCACCAGCACCAGCGCACCCGCTGGTTCGGAGTTGGTAGTAGTGGCCTTGGTAGATCAACTCACTTTGCGCTCCCAACCGCTCATCAACGAAAACAACGTGGTGCGGCGTTATGCCGCGCAAGCCCGTTTGCGCGTGGTGGAGCCAGCCGCCGAAGCTCGGCCCAAACTGGGAGCACAGGGTAGCTGGCTGAAAGTGCGGGATGTGGAAGGCCGGGAGGGTTTTGTAGCCGCTTGGCTGGTGACGGCGGCCGAAGCGCCCGCCCTGGGGCCGCGTCCGGCAGTGACCGGGCCACGCGCCGATGCGCCCTCAGCCCTGGTGGTGCGCACCACCGCCGATGGTGTAGTTTTGCGCCGCGCCCCGCGTGTGGCCAACGATACTCAACTCAAGCTCCTGGCCGCCAATGCCGAATTGCTCGTCATCGAGGCTGGCTCTGCCGCCACTAAGATTGGGGCTAACGGCCAATGGTTGCAGGTGCGCGATTTGCAAGGAACCGAAGGGTTTGTGGCCGCCTGGTTTGTGCGCCGCGCTTGAGTTGATTTAGGAGTGAATAATTACGAATTGAGGCGGCGTGGCCTGCGGCTTGCGCCGCTTTTTTGTTGACGTGAGGAGTGGGAGATTAGAGGATAGGTTTAGCGAAAGTCATTGCGAACGAGCAAAGCGAGTGAAGCAATCTCCAAAATTGGAGGCATTTCAGCGTTAGGAGACTGCTTCGGCGGCAACAGGACAGAACTTGGACCAGTTGCAGGGCCGCCTCGCAGTGACACCGCACAATTCTCTTTTACGGCTCAACCCTAAACGCCACCGCCGCGCTTTCTATCACTTCACCGGTAGCCAGTGTGGCGCGCGCGGTGAGCGTGTAAGTGCCAGCTTCCAGCGGCCACCACACTTCAAACGGGCTGGTGGTGAGGGTGGCAATTTCTGAACCGTTGAGAAGAAACGCTAATTGAGTTATTGGTTGATTGGTGATGATTCTAAACGGCACACGTTGGCTCTCGCGTGGCAGGCGGGGCGAGATTTGATACACCGTTTGCGGGTCTGGGGAAGAAATGCTGATTGGGATTTGGAAATTTGAGTTTTGGGATTTTTCAACCGGCGGTTGTGGCAAACCACTGGCTAAAGCCCACTCACGAGCGGCAGGCGGCAGAACTAACAGCACTTGCGAAACGGCGGCCTCTGGCGGCGTGGCGGCATCTGCCAGTTGGCCCGTGCGCGCATCTAGCGTGATGGTTTGGTACCACGTATCCGGTTGCGTGGGCACCGTGCCTTGCAAGAACCACTCACTCCGCGTCCGTTGGCACAGCGGTGTGGGCAGTTGGCCGCTCGGCACACACACATCCGCCCGCGTTAAGCCGGATGGCGCTGTGAAGGCCACCTCCGGCTTTCCAGCTAAGGCGGCGCGCATAAAATCATGCCAAATAGGGCCAGCGCCCGCCACGCCGCTCAAGTTCACCATCGGCGAAAAATCTGCATTGCCCACCCACACGCCCGTAACAAGTTCTGGGGTGTAGCCCACCGTCCAGTTATCTCTAAAATCGGTGGTGGTGCCGGTTTTTACGGCGGCGGGGCGGCCAATTTGCAAAATGCTACTAAAGCCAAAGGTGGGCGCGCGGGCTTCGTTATCACTCAAAATATCACTAATCAAAAATGTCACGCGGTCATCCAACACGCGCTCGCCCACGGCAGGCCGCCAAGTTTCAATCACACGGCCATTCGTATCACTCACCTGCAAAATCACACTGGGTGGAACGCGTAAGCCGCTGGTGGCAAACACGCCGTACGCGCTGACTAAATCCAAAAGCCGCACTTCACCGCCGCCCAACGCCAACGCCAAACCAAAACGGTCTGCATCGGCCAGCGTGGTGAGGCCCATGCGGCTGGCGAGGCGCAAAAATGTAGGCAAGCCAATGTGCTCCAGAGTCAACACAGCGGGCAAGTTTAGGCTCCCGGCCAGCGCCTCGCGCACAAACACTGGCCCGTGAAAGGCTCGGTCATAATTCTGCGGCACGTAGCTGTAGCCATCTTTGGTTACAAACGCCGTGCGCACATCTAAGAGAGTGGTGGCGGGAGTCCACGGACAATTCACTAATTCTCCCAATGCTCTGGAAGCTGAGGATTGGAAATTAGAGAATTGGCAATACTCCGGCGAAAACGCCGCCGCGTACGCAATGGGTTTGAGAGCACTGCCCGGCTGGCGCGGGGCGAGGGCCATGTTGATAGCGCCCGCAATTTCAGCGTCCCCGTAATCGGGTGAGCCAACCAACGCCAGCACTTGGCCGGTGTGCGGGTCTAGCGCCACGAGGGCGGCGTTGGTGGCGTTGTGGACGGGGCCGTTGCGGTCATCGGCAATCTCTTGCAGGCGGCGGCGGATAATGTTTTCGGCGGCGCGGGTTAAATCTAAATCGAGCGTGGTGGTGATGGTGAGGCCGGAGTACAACACTTCCGGCCCATATTTTTGCTCCACCAAATTCCACACGTAAAAGGCAAAGTGCGGGGCCTCCAACGGAAAGGCGGTGGCGGCAAATTGAAGCGTCTCATCTTTCGCCAGCCGCGCGGCTTCTTCGGTGATGTAGCCTTGCTTAGCCATCAACTCTAAAACTACGGTCTGCCGCGTTTGCGCCGCTTCGGGATAAAGCAGTGGATCATACAGCGAGGGCGATTGGGGCAATCCGGCCAACAGGGCGGCCTCGGCCAAATCTAAATCTTGCACGCGCTTGCCAAAAAAAGTTTGTGCGGCTGTTTCTACGCCGTAGGCCAAGTGGCCGTAATACGTTTGGTTGAGATACAGCTCCAAAATCTCAGTTTTGCTATACGCCTGCGCCAGCCGCCACGCCAAAATGCTTTCACGCAGTTTGCGCGTCAGTGTACGCTCGGCGCGTTCTTCCGGGTCCAGCAACATATTCCGCGCCACCTGTTGCGTAATGGTAGAGCCACCCGCTA
>JAEURM010000065.1 GCA_016789245.1 Anaerolineales bacterium | reverse complement strand
TTTACTATTCGCTTTGTAATAACCACTAACTACTAACAAATAATCACAGGAAAAAGAATGGCTAAACCCACTAACATTGTACTTAATCGTGGTGCTAAGAAACTCATCATCAACTGGAATGATGGCGCGGTGCATGAGTATCCATTAGATTTGTTACGTGAAGCGTGCCCGTGCGTGGAGTGCCGGGGTGGGCATGAGAACATGGGCACCAAACCAGATGTGGATAACTTACTGCTCACCATTCCACTCATCCGCCAAAAGAGTTATGAGATTGCCAAACTCACGCCGGTGGGCAACTATGCCCTCACGCCCGAATGGACGGACGGGCATGCCACTGGCATTTATACGTGGCAATATCTGTATGATATGGGCCGCGATTTGAACGAAGCGTTAAAGAAGCGCGACGAAGCACTGTATAAGCCGCTGGAATAGCTGATGGCACATGGCTGATAGCTCTGTGCCAAAGGAGAAACTCTTGCCAACAAAAAAACCCTTTTCCGCAGAAGATTTATATGCGTTCAAATTTGTGGAGGACGCGCAGATTAGCCGAGATGGCCAGCACTTGGCGTTTGTAAAAGTGGATGTAGATAAACTGGGCAACAAATATGAGCGCCACATCTGGCTCATCAAACTGGGCGAGGAAGACGCCCAGCCGCGCCAATTTACCTTTGGCGCGAAATCAGATTTTTCACCGCGTTGGGCGCCGGATGGCCGCACGCTGGCCTTTGTTTCGGTGCGCGGCGGCAAACCGCAGATTTATCTGATTGGTTTGGATGGCGGCGAAGCGCGCGCACTCACTTCTATGCCCAACGGCGCGGCTGGCCCGGTGTGGAGCCATGATGGCAAACGCATCGCCTTCTTTTCAGATGCCAACGCGGAAGAACGGGCCAAGGAAGATAGCGGTGAAAGTGAGCGGCCACCTGCAGATGCGTTAGAAGCCAAGCATCGCGGCGAACGCGAAGAGCAAAAGGAAAAGCAAAAAGTTGACCCACGCGTGATTACGGGCTTGCCGTACCGCACCGGTACGGAATACTTGGATGACCGCCACACGCACCTTTACGTGATAAACGTAGCGGATGAAGCCAAGCCGCACCGCATCACCGATGGCGAATTAAACTTCAACGCGCTCACGTGGACGAAAGATGGTTCGGCCATCATCTCGCAAGTCTCACGCGAGGCTGAGTATGATCCGTGGAATTTTCAAGCCCTCATCCGGGTTCCGGTGGTGGCCAAGGGCCGCAAGCCACATCAAATTATTTCTAATCCGGGCTTTGAGTATTTTGGCCCAGTAGTTTCACCAGATGGTAAATGGATTGCGGCGGCCCGCATGCCGGATGCGGGTTCGTGGGGGCAGTTGCAACGCGTGGTGATTGTGCCCACAGCTGGCGGCGCGGCGCGTGAACTTAATGCTGAGTTTGACCGGGTGGCGATAAATCTCACTTGGTCTGCGGATTCACAGGCGGTGTATTTTGCGGCCAATGACCGGGGCAACACGCACGTTTTCCGCGCAGAGGCGGCCACTGGTGAAGTGAGCCAAGTGGTGGGCGGGCGGCGCTCAGTCTTGGATTTCAGCGTGGCGGCAAACGGGCAGGTGGCGTTTGTGGCGCACACCCCCGCACGCCCCACGGATGTGTATGTGGTGAGTGGTAAAAATGAGAAGCGGCTGACCAACTTCAATGATAAGTTGCTAGCCGAGCGGCAAATTCAACCCTTTGAGGAAGTGTGGCACACCGCGCCGGATGGCCGCAAGATTCAGGGCTGGGTGGTGAAGCCGGTGGGCTTCAAGGCCGGCCAGCGGCATCCGTTGGTGTTGAACATGCATGGCGGGCCATGGGTGATGTGGGGCCCCAGCCAACCGGCAGTGTGGTTTGAGTGGCAAATGCACGCGGCCAACGGCTACGGCGTGTACTTTTGTAATCCGCGCGGCTCAGAGGGCTATGGTGAGGAACACTCACTCACCATCCGCAATAATTGGGGTGATTACGTGATGCCAGATATTTTGAGCGGCTTGGAAAATGTGGTGGGCCGGGGCTGGGTGGATAAAAAGCGGCTGGCGATTACGGGTGGCAGTTATGCCGGATACATGACGGCGTGGATTATTAGCCATGATCAGCGCTTTGCCTGCGCGTGGGCGCAACGCGGCTTGTACAACATGATGACTTTCTTTGGCACCAGCGATGTGCCGCAGTTGATTGAGCGCGAGTACGAGACGTTTGGTTTTGATGAGGTTTCACGCTTGTGGGCGCACTCACCACTGGCCTACGTGCGCAATATCCGCACGCCGCTGGTGATTGAGCACCAAGATAATGATTGGCGTTGCCCGCCCTCCGAAGCGGAGCAGTTGTATGCGGCCCTCAAGCGGCTGAAGCGTGAGGTGGTGCTGGTGCGTTACCCGCGTGAGGGGCATGAAATGTCTCGCTCTGGCGAACCCGCCCACCGTGTTGACCGACTAAACCGGATGGTGGCGTGGTTTGATAAATACTGCAAGCCTAAGAAGAAGCGATAGCTGGGCGTTTGAAAACGGATGGTACGGATAAATACGGATGAAGCGGATGATATCCGTTCCATCCGTTTTTTTGTTTGCCGTCTAATAGCTATCAAGCGAAGAAGCTAAAGCAATTTCGGCGATGTTGCCGGAGGCGAAGATGCTGATGAATTGCGCCACTGCATCTAAGCGGGCCGCTTCACTGCGTTCCGGCGAGAAGAAAACTTCCTCGGCGTAAGCGCCCATTTCTTGCACTGCCCACGCGTAACGGTAGTAGGCCAGCGCTTGGGAATCTATTTCCGTTTGGCCGTAGCCGCGTAAGAAACACGCAGTTTGATGTGCACTGACCAAGTTGTTGGCAATGCCGCCCATCATAAACATCAAATCCTGCTCTTTCGGCGCTAACACAACTTCATCCCAATCCACTATCCACCATTGCCGCGCAGAGTCCACTAGCACATTCCAAGTATGAATATCTGCATGGCACAGCACCGCTGGAAGCGCTTTGTGCTGGAGTTGAGCGGCGAGCCGATCACAGCGCTCAATCAGCGTGTGAATTTCAGCTTGTCGCTTGCGCCAAAAGGCTTGCAATTTTAATTGCGCCGGGTCGGTTAAGTCATGGCGGTTGATAATCGTTTCAAGTTCAATCAGTACATTGCGCCGCCACGGAATGCACGTTTCTTGTGGAAGTATTGAATGCAGTTCGGCTGGAAGTGAGCAAGTATGGATTTTGCGTAATGTTGCGCCCAGCGCAAACCAATCTGCATCGGATAGGCCGGCATCTTTCGCCGTCTCGGCCTCCAGGAATGGGTACAGAATCATCACGAAGCCATCTACTGCCACCCACAAAGTTTGCGTTAGCGTAGGGTATGGCATCACGATGTGAGAAATGCTGTGCTCAACCAACAGGCGTGGAACAAGCACGCTCGGCGCTCTAAATCCCGGCTGGGCGCGGAGTTTTAGAAAATAGCTGACACTATCATTTGTGATGGCTTTATGTACAAAAGTTGCTGAGTCATTCCCGATTGGCAGGAAGCTCAACGACTGAATGTTTAGGCCGTAGTGTGTGCCTAAAGTTTCTTTTATGAGAGCGTCTGATAGGCTGGGCGGCTCACGCATAATTGTTAGATGGCCGGTGGTTTTGGGAAACGGATGTTGCGGATTTAAGACGGATGGAGCGGATTTATCAGTTACATCCACCTTATTCGTTTCATCCGTTTTTAGAGCACACCGCCTTTCACCAAAATTTTCCTGAGCGTTTCGCGCTCATCATCAGTGAGGGGGAGCAGAGGCGGGCGGGGGAGGCCGCCGGTGTAGCCCAGCATATCCATGGCGGCTTTTAGGCCCGCTACCCCGAAGCGGGCGGTGACGGCGGCGTTGACTTCAATGAGCGGTAATTGGGTGGCGCGCGCGGTGGCTAAATCTCCGGCGCGGAAGCTGGTGTAGAGCGTGTGCAATTGACGGGCGGCGATATTGGCGGTAGCCATAACGCCGCCCACGCCGCCCAAAACCAGCGTAGCCAGCAAGAAGCCCGCCGAACCGGCCAGTATCTGAAAGTCTGGAGGCACCTCGGCCAACATCTGGCCCATTTTCACAATATCCCCACCGCTATCTTTTAGGCCAATAATATTGGGATGTGCGGCTAGTTTGATGACGCTGGCGGCGGGCAAATCTACATTGGTGTTGGCCGGAACGCTGTACAGCACCACCGGCACTGGCGCGGCGTGGGCCACTTGGGTGTAATGGTTTTCCAGCGCGGCGGGCGTCATCTTATTGCGGAAGTAGCCGGGCGTTACCACCAGCACGGCATCCGCGCCCAACTGCGCCATTTTTTCTGTGAGTTCAATCGTGCCGCGCGTGCTTTCTAAGCCAGAGCCGGTAATAAGCAAACGCTCTGTGGGCGTTACCTGCCGCGCGGCTTGCACCACGGCCAGCCGCTCATCAAGGCTGAGTGATGAAAATTCACCGTTGGAGCCGCCCACTACGTAACCGGCTAACGGCTCAGCATTGAGGCGGGTGAGATTACTTTTCAGCGCGTCTAAATCTAAATCGCCGTTGGGCTTAAAAGGCGTGGGAACGGGTGGAAAGATTCCGGCGAGACTCAACATGACTCTTCACCACAAAGACACGAAGGCTCAAAGCTCACCAAGTTCACAAAGAATTTCGTGAAACTTTGAGCCTTCGGGGTTAGACTCACAATAGGCCGTTAGCTTGTTCGGCTTCCGTGATGCAGTGCTCAAAAATTTCTAACGCTTCATCCACTTGCGGCTGAGCCACGTTGAGGGGCGGTGTGAGGCGGATGGTGTTGCGGCCACAACCTAACAACAACAACCCATGCTCAAACGCGGAGTGAATCACGTGATCCCGAATTGGCGTGCCGCGTTCTTTAGTGGCTTTATCTTTTACAAACTCCACACCAATCATTAGGCCTTTGCCGCGCACTTCGCCCATGCTGGGGTGGCGCACCGCCATCTCGTCCAAGATATCCAGTGTGTAGCGGCCCACTTCAGCGGCGTTCTCCATAAAGCCGCCGCCAATCAGCCGGATGGTTTCTAGCGCGGCGGTGCAAGACATGGGATTGCCGCCGTAGGTGTTGCCGTGTGCGCCGGCGGGCCACGTCATCACGCTTTTGCGCGCCACCATAGCGCCCAGCGGCATACCACTGGCAATGCCTTTGGCAATGCACACAATATCTGGCTCGGTGTTCCAGTTTTGAATGGCCCACCACTTGCCGGTGCGGCCCATGCCGCTCTGCACTTCATCCGCAATGAGCAGAATGCCGTATTTATCACACAGTTGGCGCAAACGCGGGAAGAAAGAATCCGGCGGCACCACGTAACCGCCCTCACCTTGAATCGGCTCCACCAAAATGGCGGCCACTTCATCGGGCGGGCATTCATAGGTGAAGATGACGTTTTCAATGTAGTTTACGCAGGCGTGGCCGTAATCTTCGCGGCTTCCGTCGTATTGCAGGCGCGGGCGGTAACTGTTGGGAAAGGGCACTAGCGTTACGCCGGGCATAGTTTGGTTGAAGCCTCGGCGTTGCACCGCTTTACTGCTAGTGAACGAGAGTGCGCCCATGGTGCGCCCATGGAAGCCGCCGTGGAAGCCAATGAACCGCGTCCGGCCGGTGTGGTAGCGCGCCAGCTTGATGGCCGCTTCCACCGCCTCCGCGCCGGAGTTGGTCATAAAGGCCAGCGCATCTTCTTTGAACGGCGCAATTTCGTCCAGCTTCTCGCCCAACTGTACCCACTTCTCGTGGTAAAAGTCTGAGGAGATGTGGATGAACTTTTCGGCTTGCTGTTGAATGGCTTTCACTACATCCGGGTGGCTGTGGCCGGTGGCGCACACGGCAATGCCCGCCGCAAAATCTAAATAGCGGTTGCCGTCCACATCCCACACTTCGGTGCCTTGGCCGTGATCCATCACAAACGGATAATCACGTGGATAAGACTGAGAGATAAATTTATGATCGCGCTCTAAGATGGCCTGCGCGTTAGGGCCGGGTACGTTGAGTTTGGTGACCATAGCATTTCTTTGAGAAAGTGAGTGGGTGAGCGAGTGGGCGGGGGAGCAGGGGATTTAGGGAAAAGGGAGAACAAAACTGACTCACTTTTTCCCCTGCTCCCATGCTCTCTGCCCGAAATTATTTTACACACCATTTCGATTAACGATCCGGCAGAACGCGGGCGCGGCTTTCTTCCATGGCCAGCGCACCCGCGCCTACCAAGCCGGCATCATCGCCCAGCGCGGCGGGCACAATCGGCACATCTTGCCAATACATTTCATTCATGGCGTAGCGGCGCACCGTTTCCCGAATTGGCTCAAACAAAATATCGCCCACAAAGGAAACGCCACCGCCGATGACGACGATGCTGGGATTGAACAAGTGCAATAAACTGGCAAGGCCAAAGCCAATGTGTTCACCCGCCTGCGCAAATAGCGCCGTGGCAAAAGCATCGCCGCTGAGCGCCGCTTGCCCAATTTGCACTGTAGTCAATTGACTCACCTCGCCGCCGTTAAATTCCCGGAGCGAGCTCTTAGCGCCTTCACCTGCTTGCAGGCGTTCAATTGCGCCGCGCGCAATACTGGGGCCGGAGGCAAAGGCTTCTAAACAGCCGCGTTGCCCGCACCCGCACCGTGGCCCATCCGGCTGGATGAGCACATGGCCCACTTCCGTAGCCAAGCCGTGTGCGCCCAATAACAATTTGTTGTTCAACACTACGCCGCCGCCAATGCCGGTGCTAATGGTGAGGTAGAGCACATCGCGGTGGTTTTGCCCCGCGCCAAATTTCCACTCACCAAGCGCGGCCAAGTTGCCATCATTGCCTAAGTAAACGGGCACGTTTAGGCGTGCTTCTAGCAGTTGCTTGATGTTGAGATTTTTCCAGCCGGGAATGTTGGTAATGTTAATCACCACACCCGTAAATGGGTTCACGGGGCCGGGAATGCCCACGCCAATCCCAACCACACCGGCTAAATTCGGCGGCGCTAACTCACGGATGGTGGCTTCTAAACGGTCTAGCATCTGTTCAGCCGCACCGGCAGGCTGGGTGGCCGTTTTTAGTTTTTTATCAGGGTGCGGCGTGTGCCCAATAAATCGCGCGGCGCGCAGGCTGGTTCCGCCCACGTCCACACCAATAAAGATAGGTTCACTCATGTTTCTGATTTTAGCATGGGCATTCAAAATCCATTTTTAGACGCTGAAAACGCCGATGCTTCACGTTCATCGGCGTCCGATTAATCTCACGCTTATTTTACAGTCTGTTTCTGCAAGCACATCCTCCCCATCTGCACAATTTCTCCACAATTGCCACCTAAACTGCCACCATAACTATTACTCATGGAGATGGAAGTATGACTGCAGGTTTCAAATTATTTTGGAAGAAGGCGGCGTTGGCCGGCTTAACTTTGACTTTATTAAGCGCTTGTGTGGGAAGCCCGAGTGCCACGCAAGTCCAAATTCAAACGGGGCAGGTTACGGCCCTCACGGCCACCAGCACTGTAGAAACCTCCGGCACCATTGAGCCGCTACAAATGGCGTCTCTCACGTGGAAAACCACGGGCCGCGTGGCCGAAGTGCGCGTTCGGCCGGGTGATAAAGTGAAGCCGGGTGATATTTTAATGGCGTTGGACCCCACTTCTACTTCTCAAGCCGTGATTCAGGCGCAGACCGAGTTGGTGAACGCGCAAATCGCATTGGATGAGTTGCTGAATCCCACGGCGTTGGTTGTGGCTAACGCTCAAAAGGGTGTGGCCGATGCGCGCGATAATTTGGAAGCCAAACAAAAAACCTTCCGGAGCCTAACCACGCCGGATGTTGCCTACTACACTGATCAACTGCGCCGCGCCCAAGAATCGCTCACCGCCGCGCAACAAAATGCGGAAGTGACCAGTTTTGCCACTAATCTGCGTAATGCCGAAGATGCACTGACCAATGTGACCGAGCGTTTGAACGCGCTGAAGGAGTTGGAGAGGCAATATCCGGGCTATGGCCAGCAACATGGCGATATTTTGACGCGCACACAACAAGAATATGACCGCGTCCTACAAGATTATCAATCTGCCAAATACAACTTTGAACAAGCGCAGAACAACTCTAACAACACTGTGCTAGATGCGCAGGGCAAAGTAACGGATGCCAAAGCCAATTTAGCCGCTGTGCAAAGCAACCCCGATACTATTGCACTGGCACAAGCCGAAGCCGATGTGGCCGTGGCGCAGGCCACTCTCACCGATAAAGAAAAGGCATTGGCGGATTTACAAAACGGTGGTGACCCGGAAGATGTGGCCGCCGCGCGCGCCCGCGTGCTGGCCGCGCAAGCCAACGTGGATATGTTGTACCTCACCGCGCCGTTTGAGGGCGAAGTGATGAGCGTCAGTGCGCAAGTAGGTGATTTGGCCTCGCAAACTAATGCGGCGATGGTGCTGGCCAACCGCGCGGTGTTGCATGTGGATGTTTCTGTAGATGAATCAGACGTGGCGCGGATTGCCGTGGGTGATGGGGTGAACGTCTCCTTCAACTCAATTGGTGATTTAGAGCTAACGGGCACAGTGAGTGAAGTGAACCCGGTGGGGCAAACGGTGCAAGGGCTAGTACGCTACACGGTAACGATTGACTTGCCAACCGCTGACCCACGCGTTTTGCTGGGCATGACGGCGGATGTGGCGATTGTGACCGATGTGGAAAAAGATGCATTGGCGGTGCCAATTGATGCCGTGCAATCGGATGAGCAGGGTGAGTATGTGTTGCGCGTCAAGAGCGCCTCGGGCGAAGTGGAGCGCGTAGCGGTGCAAAGCGGCGTGATACAAGATGATTTTGTGGTGGTAAAAGGTAGCCTCGCCGTAGGTGATACAGTCCAAATTCCGGCGCGTGAGCCGCAAAACATTGGCCCATTTGGCGGCGGGTAAAAGCCGTAAACGTGTATTAGTG
>JAEURM010000064.1 GCA_016789245.1 Anaerolineales bacterium | reverse complement strand
GGGCGTTTGATAGTGACCCAGTTGGGCGGGAGCAGTTGAAGGTGCGCCGGTATCAAATTCTGCGCCGTGTGGATAACCCCAATTATGTGACCATCAACCTTGAGTTTGATACGGCGAGCGATGCGGAAGCGTTGTTGAACGCCATGCGGGCCGTGTGGGCGCGTGTGGAAGGAACGATTATGATGAATCCGAAAACAGAAATTGCCGAGGTGGTTGAAACAAAAACCTATTGAGTTTGAGAGGCAACCGCTCAAAACGTGCTACACCGCTCGCGCATACAGCCACGCGCCACGGCGTTTGCCGGCCACGCTGAGCACGCCCATTTTGCGCAAGCAGTAC
Organism: Anaerolineales bacterium; assembly: GCA_016789245.1. Next base: position 8,600 of record JAEURM010000064.1, on the reverse strand, counting down.
GTCATCTTCTGTGCCAGCCACACCGGTTGGCGCAAAGCTTTGGCTAACTCGGTGCTAGTAAACGGCTCCGGCAAAGCGTCTGGTAAAAAGCGTACGTAATCTGCCAGGGCGGCCAGAAAAATAGTTTCCACCACTTCCAACAAACGCCGCTCTGCTACGCGGTGGGTGCGGCCCCAGCGCCGCCGTTTACGTGTGCGCACGCGCACTTCCTCCTCCCGCACCAAACATACTTGCAGGCTAAAGTTGGGATGCGTGGCCAGTTCCGCCACGCTCACCAACTCCGCAAAAATTTCCCACGCCGTGCCGCGCTGAGGGGATTTGCGGCGGCTCATCACCGTGCCACGCGCGTTCACATTCACCACCCACTTTTCCAGCGCGATGGGATGAATCACGCACACGGGCCGCCGCTCTAACAAGTGCGCCAGTTTGCGGCGGAAGGCGGCAAAGTTCTGCGTTTGCACTTCCAGCACTTGCTGGCCACGCAAAATATCCGCCACAAAACCATCCACCGTCACTTCTAGTTGGTCTGCTGGTTGCGCCAAATGTTGCTTGAGGGCGGCGTGGAGGGGCGTTTCACGTAATGTGCCAATACTGCGCGGGGCCACGCGGGCAGTATAGTTCAGGCCTCGTAATGTGTGTTACCAAGCCGTAACATTTCATTGATTCTGGGCGCGCGAAATTTTATAGTGAGCGTATGAACACACGAACCCTCTCTACTTTGCTGGCTTTGGCTATGTTTTCAGCGGCGTGCCAACCGGCTAGCGTGCCGCCCACACAAACGCCTGCACCAGAGCCTACGCTAGCGCCGAGCCAAATGGCCACCGCCACAACTGAACCCACGCATCCACCCACCGCTACGGCCACGTTGGAACCCACGCCCACGCCGTGCGCGGCTTGGCCCACGCCCAATTTATCGTTTGAGCCAAGCACCGAAACTTCGCCCAACGGCCAATGGACGTTGACCATTGCCACCTCAGACCCAGTGGCCACAGCGTGCTCACCCACAAGCGAGGCCCAGTACGTAAAAGTGGTGGTGGCCAACGGCGCGGTGGAATGGAAATTAATTGAGCAGTGGGAAAATTATGGGCTTGGCGTTGGCCGTTACATGCCTTTGCGCTGGAGTGAAGACGGTGAGCGGCTGTACTTTACTTACGCCGCCATGCCAGATGGTTGCCAAGGGTTGAGCAGTAACATCGGTTTATGGCGGGCAGATTTGCACACCGGCGAAACTAAACAAATTCTCACAAGCACAGGTTTTTTGCTGGGCCTCACGCCCGATGAAACCCAAGCCCTTTATCGGCCTTTTGGCGCGGGCGGTTTGGTGCTCTTCAACTTTACTTCCCAAACTGAAACGCCCATCTCTCTGCCTCCAGCCCTCACGGCGCAAACAGAATACAGCCTTGGGCCAGCACTCTGGGCGCCGGATGGAAGCGGGATGCTCTTAAACATTTGGCTCAATTTCTGCTCACCACCGTTTGCGCCAGAAAACACCTTACTCATCACTGGGCTCCTTAGCACCGGCGAAACTGAGATTATTTTAGAAAGCCCTACGCAAGGTTTTATGGCGCAGGCTTGGCCGGAGTTGGATAAAGTGCAAGTGCATGATAAAACAGGGGCAGAGTGGTGGCTCAACCCGCAAACGGGTGCCGTCACGCAACCGTAACGGCTTACGAAGGAAACGCCATGTCTGAAACGCCTTTAGTTCTTCTCGCAGATGATGATGATGCCATTCGGTCTGGGTTGGCGGCGGCCCTGCAACGCGCGGGCTTCCGCACCGTGGAGGCCCGCAACGGGCTAGAAGCCCTCAAGCTGGTGGAACAGCACACGCCGGATGTAATTGCGCTAGATATCCTCATGCCGCAATTGGATGGCCGTGAGACGGTGCGCCGCCTGCGCCAAGCCAACAACTGGACGCCCATCATCATGCTCACGCAAATTAGCGCCACGGGTGAAAAGATTGTGAGCTTAGAAGAGGGCGCGGATGATTTTCTCAACAAGCCGTTTGATTCTTATGAACTGGTGGCCCGTTTGCGCGCTTTACTCCGCCGTCAGCAAGTGGCGGGCCGTCCGGCGCAACTGGCGAGCACGCTCTCTAGTGATATGTTGAAGCTGGAGCGCGAAACGCAACGCGTGTGGTTGGCCGGGCGCGAGATTGCGCTGAGCAACAAAGCCTTTGGCGTGCTGGCGCACCTAATGAGCCGCCCCAATGTCATCGTCTCCCGCGAACAACTGCTAGACCAAGTGTGGGGCTGGGATGACCCCACCGGCATGCGCACCGTGGATGTGCGGATTGCTGAAATCCGCCGCAAGCTGGGTGAGGAGGCCGCGGAACTCATTGAAACCATTCCGGGTGAGGGCTACCGGTTTGTGGGGAACGTAAAAACTGGGTAAAGTGAAACGTGATGAGTTAAAACTTCAACTCATCACGTTTCACGTTCTACGCATTACGCCCTATGTCCCGCCCACTTACTTTGTTCGCTATCCTTTTTATTATCCTCGGCCTCGCCTTGGCTTTGGTTTTACGGCTGGCAATGCCCGCCACCGTGCTCACGTTTGGCGCGGAGTATGACCCGGCCAGTGTGTTGGTGGTGATTACGGTAGGGCTGGGGCTGGCGCTGTTAGGCGGGGCGGCCTTTTTGCGCTGGCAAGAGCAAAAACTCAAGCGCGCGCTGACCGAGCAAGCCGCCGCGCTAGAGACTGAGCGCCGCCGCTTCATTCAACGCTTAGACCACGAACTCAAGAATCCGCTTACGGCCATTCAGGTGCAATTGGATAACTTGCAAGCGGATACGCAAGCCAACCAAGCCGTGCGCGATGTGCGCTCACAGGCAGATAGGCTCTCAACGCTCACGCGTGGCCTGCGGCGCTTGGCCGATTTGGAAAGCCGCCCGCTGGAATTGGAGCGCGTGGAAATTGATGAGCTGTTGGGTGAAGTAGCCGAACTGCTTCAAGCGCCAGAGCGGCTCACGCTGGATGTGCAACGCGTGCCGTGGGCCATCCCACCCCTGCAAGCTGACCGTGAGTTGTTGCTGATGGCTTTGCGCAATCTAGTTGATAACGCGCTGAAGTATTCGGGGGATAAAGCGGTACAAGTGCGTGCGCGCGATACCAGCGGCGCTCTGCAAATTGAAATTGTGGATTTGGGGCGCGGCATTTTAGAGGCCGATTTGCCGCATGTGGCTGAAGAGTTGTATCGCGGCAGTAACTCACACGATGTGGCGGGTAGTGGCTTGGGTTTGGCCATGGTGCAACGTATTGTGGCGCGGCACGGCGGCAAATTAGATTTGCGCTCGCGGCCCGGGCAAGGCACCATTGCCACTTTGCAGTTGCCGTATGAACAAAAAGCCTAGCTGGCGTCCGCTCACCTTCCATGTTTGGCGGCGCGGTGTAGCGGTGGTGGGCGCACTCCTCGCGGTGCTGGCCGCATTTTTTGTGCTCAGCACTGGCCGCTTCAACCTTTCTTTGGAACTGGCAGAAAAAGCTGGCACGCCCGTGGCTGTGCTCGCCACCACGCCGGCACAAATTGTTTCCGCCACGTTCACGCCCACACCCACCGTTGAGCCAACGCTCACCGCCTCCACCACACCCTCACCAGAACCTTCCGCCACGCCCACCTTTACGCCCTTGCCCACCGTAGATGTTTCCATTGGCGGCGGCAGTGGCGTGATTGTGTTTACTTCAGACCGAGACGGCAACCAAGAAATTTACCGTATGCGGCTGGATGGCAGTGAACTGCAGAGGCTAACGTTCACTGAAGCCGATGACCGTAGCCCAGCATTCTCGCCGGATGGGGCGCTCATTGCCTTCATGTCTTGGCGGGATGGCTTGCGGCCCGATATTCATGTGATGAACGCTGATGGCACGCAACGTCTGCGCGTGACGTTTGATGACGCTTACGATGAATTTCCGGCGTGGGGGCGCGATGGTTGGCTGTACTTTGATTCCAACCGCGCTGGCCCGTTTCAACTCTTCCGCATGCGGGCGGATGGCAATGAAGTCCAACCGCTGTTTCTCTCTGGCGCGGATGACGCGGTGCCGGATGTGCTGGGAGACCGCATCGTTTTTCAATCGCGGCGGGAAAGTGACCCGTACCAAATTTTCATCAGCAACTTGGATGGCACCAACGCCGTGCGGCTGACCCACACGCAGGCGCGCAACAACCGGCCAGAATGGTCACCGGATGGCACGCGCATCACTTTTGTTTCAGAACGGGATGGCGAAGCGGCGTTGTATTTGATGAACGCCGATGGCACCGATCAGCGGCGGCTGACGGTGGGCTTGGGTGGTGTGGCCGCGCCGCGCTGGTCACCAAATGGGCAATGGATTTTGTTCGCCGCCACGCCGCGCGGTAACACAGATTTGTTCGTCATTCGCGCGGATGGCACGGATTTGCGGCAACTCACCTTTGGCCCGGCCAATTCCTCTAGCGCCGATTGGCAACCGTAAGTTTGCTATTCACACGTACAACTCATCAACACGAATTACACAAATTTCACGAAATAATTTTTCCAATTCATAGAAGGCGTGCTGACGTGCGAAGCCGTGTCGAAGCATGCCAAACTGGTCAACAAGAGCCGAGTTCGCACCCTTCGACAAGCTCAGGGTGCTTATTTCAGGGATTGAAACCTTTTTTAGACGCACTCTTAAGAGTTACGCGAAAATTATTGGGGATGGTTACCCCGGCGTGAGACCCAATTGCCGCAGGGCCTTGGTGGCCGCGTGAAATTCATTTTCCACACGCGCCAGCAACCCCGGCAAGTTGGAGGTGAGGTGATTTTGCGCGGCCGCCTCCAGCGCTTCGCATGCCAGCGCCACCTCAGTTAAACCCAAACTAGCACTACTGCCCTTGAGTGAGTGCGCGGCCTCATACACCGCGCCAAATTCCGGCTGGCGAATGGCCGCCTGCAATTGCGCCAGTGCTTCTTCACCACTGATGCTGTACGTTTCAAACAAGTGAGCGGCCAAGCTTGGCTCGGCGGAGTGTAAATCCGTCAGCGTTTCCAGCACGCGTTGTTGCATGGTGGTCACCTGCGGCAATCCGTGTTCTGGGCTACCCAACATTAGCCACCGCTCAAGCGTAGCCTGTAATTCTGCCATCTCAAACGGCTTGCTCAAAAAATCATCCATGCCTGCCACCAAGCATTGTTCGCGGCTTTCGCGCATAGCGTTGGCGGTGAGGGCAATAATGGTGATATGCCCCCCGTGTTTGGCCTCCCACTGCCGCAGAGCGCGTGTGGCCTGAAAACCATCCATCACCGGCATGTGGCAATCCATGAGGATGAGGGCGAAAACACCTGGCGCGTGCGTGTAGGTTTTCACGGCATGTGAGCCGTTACCCACCGTTTGAATGGCAAAGCCCAAACGCTCCAATTGCAATTCCACCACGCGTTGGTTCACAGGATTATCTTCCACCAATAAAATCTTGGGCCGCGGGGGCAAAGCCTCCGCTGGGAGGGAGGATGGCACCTCAGAGGTTTGGTGGGTGGCGCGCGGCGCTAGCGCGTGGGCAAAAGCGGCGTGCAGAGCGGCCTGCTGAAAGGGAAAATTAAGTTGCGCCTGCACCAAACCCATAGTGAAGCGCCCTAACAGTTCCGCTTGACCCAACACAATTACCGCTTCTGGAAAAGTGCGGATGAGCTGGGTGGCCAATTCAGGCTCGGCTTCAAACAGCCGGGCGGCAATACAGGCCACGTTATAGGTTGGCCCGGCCCGCAAACTCCACAGTGCGGCTTCGCTGGTATTCACCAACTTCACATGCGCGCCCCAATCGCGCAAATACTGGTTCACCACTTCCGCGCTCGAAGCATCTGGTTCAATAAGTAATACAGAAGCGGCGGCCAACGAGGGCAGAGAGATGCTGGGCGCTTTGCTGGCCGTAGGTTCCAAATGCACCGTAAACCAGAATTCAGCCCCCTCACCTAAACGGCTGTTCACATCAATTTCGCCACCCATCAATTGCACCAAATGGCGGGAGATGGAAAGCCCTAACCCCGTGCCGCCGTATTTACGCGTGGTGCTGGCATCGCCTTGGCGAAACGGCTGGAATAGCCACTTTTGCACTTCAGGGGCTAGCCCTAAGCCCGTATCGCGAACGCTCAAACGAAGGACATGGTGTGGGCCAGTCGTGGGGGCCGCCGTGACTCGCACCACCACTTCGCCGGCATCGGTAAATTTAATGGCATTGCCAATTAAGTTCACCAACACTTGCCGCAAGCGGCCAGCGTCGCCGCGCACCCGCGTGGGCACTTCCGGGGCAATATAAGTGAGCAGACGCAGGTTTTTCTCATGAGCGCGCTCGGCTAATAACTCAGCCGCGTGTTCCACCACTTCCACCAACACAAATTCTTGTACATCCAACGTCAGCCGGCCAGCTTCAATTTTAGAAATATCCAGCAAATCATTCACAATCACGAGGAGTGATTTAGTAGCTTCCCGCGTAATTTCGGCCAATTCGCGCTGAGGCGGGGTGAGGTTACTATCCAACAGCAACTCCGTCATGCCGGTGATGGCACTCATGGGTGTGCGAATTTCATGGCTAACGTTGGCCAAGAACTGACTTTTGGCGCGGTTGGCCGCATCGGCTTCAACGGCCATCTCGCGGGCATGGAGTAAAGCCGTTTCCAAATCGGCATTGGCCTCCGCCAGCGCTTCTTCCATCTTCTTGCGTTCCGTTAAATCGGTGATGACCGTAATTGACCCTTGACCTTGCCCAACCGGTGCGCGGGGCACGCCCGTAATTGTCACATGGACGGTTTCGCCATTATCCAAACGCCGCAAGCGAGTTTCATAAGTGCTGGTCAGGCCTAAGCGCCGTTTCTGCCGCGCTTCCGTTATGCGGGCCACATCGTCCGGATGATTCAAGCTGAAGGGGGTAAGACCAATAAGCTTTTCAGGTGTACTCCCCACCATGGCGGCATAGGCTTGATTTACAAAGATAAAATGTCCATCAGCATCGGTAACGGTTAGGCCCTGCCCCATGTTGTTTAACACTTGTTGGGCAAAATCACGCTCGGCTTTAAGCTCATTCTCAATCCGGCGTGATTCGGATAAGTCTGTGATAACGGCAATCGAGCCAACAACTCGGCCATTTTGCCAACGGGGGGTGCCGGTCACTAAGGCTGGCAACCACGTACCATCGGCGCGGCGTATATCAAGTTCAAAGGTAGAAGTTTCACCCGCTAAACGGGTTTGAATGGAGGCCACCATCTCCGCCACCGCTTCTGGCCGGATAAATTCTTCTGGACTGCGGCCCACAATGTACTCGGGGGTATAACCCAACATCCGCGCACCGGCTGGGTTTACAAATTCGTAACGCATTTCAGCGTTTAACAGCACCAACCCTTGCCCCATAAAGTTCACCAAATTCAGCGCAAATTCTTGCTCGGCTTCCAATTCGCGCTCAATCTGTTTTTGTTCCGTTACATCTACTATTTGCTTCAAAAAATAGCGGGCGCGGGTAGCAGTTTCATTCCAAAGCGCCACATGCAATAAGGCATACACTGTCTGCCCATCCTTACGCACATAGCGTTTTTCCATTTGTGAGGAGTCAATTTCGCCTGTCAGCAGTTTGCGGTCGTGCTCTAAGGTAGATTGAATGTCATCGGGATGAGTAATTTCCGCAATGGTCTTCTGAAGCAATTCGGCTTCGGTGTAGCCCAACGTAGCGCACAACGCTGGGTTGACCTGCACTAAGTGGCCAGCAGTGGTGGCAATGGCCATACCAATCGGCGCTTGCTCAAACAATAGCCGGAAGCGCGTTTCGGTGCGGGTGCGGGAGAGCCGATCTTGGTACACAAATTCCGTCACTAACAAAATGGCCACTGTCACCGAAATCACATCGACCCAATCACGGAAGGAGGGTGGGAACCATGCCGCAATAAAAAGTGTGGCGCTAGCCAATACTAAAACAATTGCTGCCACCGCCAAGTACACCCAGCGCGGATAAATGAGCGCGGTGAAGAGCACCAGTGGGCCAAAAATCACTGCCACCGTCAATATGCTTCCCCATGGGATGAGGGACGGAATTAAGACAGCGGCAAATACACCCATGGCCAACAGGTACACGGCTGGGCTGGGCCACCGCCAATTGGGGAGCAGGCGTTTTAGTGTGCTAAACATACCCGTTCTAGCCCGATTATAAGACTCTCTGGCGCAGATTTTGCGTTAGCAAATGGGAGGGAAGGTTTGTGGGAGGAAATAAACAAACCGGCACGCTTTGGGCGTGCCGGAAGGTGAAACTGGATTGTGCGAGCAGAGACGTTACCCAGCGGCGGCTAGCCGTTCGGCGTACTGACGCTGGTAATACTCTTTGAATTCGCCGCTCTTAATGGGCCGCCACCACCACTCATTGTTTTTGTACCACGCCACGGTTTCGGCCACAGCTTGTTCAAATGGGTGCGTGGGTTGCCAACCCAGCGCTTTGGCTTTGGCGCAATCCAGCGCATAGCGCCGGTCATGGCCGGGCCGGTCCGCCACGCGCTTGATGAGGGTTTCCGGCTTGCCGAGCAGGCCCAAAATCAGCTTAGTAATTTCAATATTGTGCCGCTCGTTACCGCCGCCAATGTTGTAAATCTCACCGGCTTCACCATGGTGGAGCACGT
>JAEURM010000063.1 GCA_016789245.1 Anaerolineales bacterium | reverse complement strand
CGCACTTGTTAGAAAACGCGGTAACGTACACGCCCGCTGGAGGCATTGTACGGATACATACCTTTACAAAGGCGGATGAATTCGTCATCACAGTGAGTGATTCTGGCATTGGCATCCCCGCTGAAGAACTGCCCCAAATTTTTACGCGATTTTATCGCGGGGCCATCGCCAGCCATATGCAACCCGTTGGCACTGGCCTTGGGTTGGCCATTGTGAGCAAAGTAGTGGAACAACATCACGGCCGGGTGGAAGTAGAAAGCCAAATCGGCTCGGGGGCTACATTCAAGCTGTACTTGCCACTAGTGACCAAATAACCCGCGGCCAATACAAATTTTATGAGTGACACGAGGTGAAACACTGCCGCGTGCCATGCGTGTTGACGAGGTGGGCCGCCCGTGTCTCAACACCTTCCGCCGCGAAACCGAGTAAAATCAGGGAAGCTGAATTGTTCGTTCCCCAACTTCATTTTCAGGAGACCCCACTATGGCGACCAAGAAGTCACCGAAGAAATCTGCGCCGAAGAAAACTAAAGCCGCTAAACCCAAATCCGCCGCTTTCCGGCTGACGTACTCCACCATGTTCAACCCACCGGAGGAAATGCACAGCCGCTACGATAAAGCGTTAGCCAAGGTTAAAGCCAACCTCGGGCAAGACTACGGCATGGTCATCAATGGCCAAGACAGGTTTGTGGCCGAAAAATTTGAGGACCGTTCTCCCATCAATACCAATTGGGTGCTGGGCACGTTCCAAAAAGGCGGCAAACAAGACGCTGAAGATGCGTTGGCCGCCGCCTACGCCGCCGCGCCCAAGTGGGCGGCCATGAAGTGGCAAGACCGCGTGAAACTGCTCCGCAAGGCCGCCGCCAACATTGAAAAACGCGTGTATGAAATTGGCGTGGTGCTCTCGCTAGAAGTAGGCAAGAACCGTATGGAAGGCTTGGGCGATGCGCAGGAAACCGCCGATTTGATTTACTACTCCTGCGATTCTATGGAGATGAATGGCGGCTTCATCAAAGAAATGGGCCGTGACCCGCTCACCGGTTTCTCGTCCTCTAACTTTTCTATTCTGCGGCCATACGGCGTGTGGGTGGTGATTAGCCCCTTCAACTTCCCGTTTGCGTTGGCGGGTGGCCCCAGCGGCGCGGCGCTAGTGACGGGCAACACCGTGGTATTCAAGCCTGCGTCTGATACGCCGTGGACGGGCCGCTTGTTGGCCGAATGTATGCGCGATGCGGGTATTCCGGATGGCGTGTTCAACTTCATTACCGGCCCCGGCTCCAGCGTGGGGCAAACGTTGATTGATGACCCGCGTGTGGCCGGCATCACGTTCACTGGCTCCTTTGATGTAGGCATGCGCATCTATCGCTCGTTTGCCAACGGCCGTTACCCACGCCCGGTGATTGCCGAGATGGGCGGCAAAAACCCGGCCATTGTTTCTAAAAACGCTAACCTTGAGGACGCCGCTACTGGCATTGTGCGCAGTGCCTTCGGCTTGCAAGGGCAAAAGTGCTCGGCCTGTTCGCGCATCATTGCCGAAGCGTCCATCAAAGACAAATTGGCCGAACTGATTGTGAAGAAAACGCAGGCGTTGGCGATTGGTGACCCAACCATGCGCCAGAACTACCTTGGCCCGGTGGTGAACTCCAGCTCTTACCGTGAGTTTGGCGAGTTTGCCGAAGAACTTTCTCAAGCCGGCACCATTCTGCACGGCGGCAAACAACTCAAGCATGCTGAGTATGCCAACGGCTACTACTGCGAGCCCACCGTGGTGGATAACGTGCCGCGCGCACATCGTTTGTGGCAACATGAGATGTTCCTGCCCATCACCATGATTACGGGTGTGGACTCTTTGGACTCCGCGATGACGATGGCGAATGAAGTGGCCTACGGCCTGACGGCCGGTTTTTACGGCTCAAAGAAAGAAGCGGATTGGTTCTTTGACAAGATTGAAGCCGGCGTAACGTACGCCAACCGCCCGCAAGGCGCTACCACGGGCGCGTGGCCGGGCTTCCAGCCGTTTGGCGGTTGGAAAGGCTCTGGCTCCTCCGGCAAGAACGCAGGTGGCCTGTACTATCTGCCGCTGTACATGCATGAGCAAATCCGCACTAAAGTAGAACGCGCGAAGTAAAACTCAAACAACCAACTTCCAAATCCCAAAGCCAAGCCCCACAATCACTTGCGCTTTGGGATTTGGCTTTTGGGGAGTTGGGATTTTATTTTTGGGATTTCCCATGACTCTCGGCCAACGGCTGGGGAACTTTTTTTTGGTGGTGGCGCTGATTGCGCTCTTCATCTTTTGGGCGGATTTTTTCACTTCCGGCCAACTGGAATCTTTTTGGACGTTGCTCATTGGTGTGGGTGCGCTGTGGCTGGGGGCTACCCTGCGCTTTGCCAAACGCCCCGCCCCACCAGCAGAGGAAGACGCGCCACCGCCGCCCAAACCCGCCGCGCCCGCTCCGGCCAAAGCCGCACCTAAAAAGGCAGGCCCACTAGCGGGGTTGTTTCAGGGCAAAGCCAAACCCAAGCCGCCTGTAAAAGACCCCGGCGCACCAGCGCCAAAGCCCAAGGGGAAGAAGTGAAACTTATTCATTAAACTCGGACGCGGATAAACGCAGATAAAAGTTCCACCTTATCGGCGCATTGGCGTCCCACACATCTCTCTGAACTATGAACCTACAAAAAATCCCCCGTTACCCACTCATGTTTGGCCCTACGCCCATTCAACCGCTCAAACGCCTAAGCGCACACTTAGGCGGCAAAGTGGAAATTTATGCTAAGCGTGATGATTGCAACAGCGGCTTGGCTTACGGCGGCAATAAAATCCGCAAGCTGGAATATCTTGTGCCGGATGCACTGGCGCAAGGGTGCGATACGCTGGTCACCATCGGCGGCATCCAATCTAACCATACGCGGCAGGTGGCGGCCACTGCGGCCCATTTAGGCCTGAAGTGCATCACCGTGCAAGAAAACTGGGTGAATTACCATGATGCCGTGTATGACCGGGTAGGTAACATCATGCTCTCACGCATGATGGGCGCGGAAGTGCGGCTGGTGAACGAAGGCTTTGGCATTGAGTTCAAGCAAAGCTGGGAACAAGCATTGGAAGACGTACGCCGCGCGGGCGGCAAACCGTACGCTATTCCCGCCGGCGCGTCAGATCATCCGTTGGGCGGCATGGGCTATGTGGGCTTTGCCGAAGAAGTGCGCGCGCAAGAGCAGGCGCTTGGCTTTAAGTTTGATTACATCATTGTCTGTTCTGTAACCGGAAGCACGCAGGCGGGCATGGTGGTGGGCTTTGCGGCAGATGGCCGCGCTCAGCGCGTGCTAGGCATTGATGCTTCCGCTAAGCCGGAGCAAACACGGGAACAAATTTTGCGCATCGCTCAGCGCACAGCGGAAGCAGTGGAATTAGGCCGTGCTATTACGGCGGAAGATGTAGTGTTGGATACGCGCTACGCATACCCGGAATATGGCCTGCCCTCCGCCGAAACGCTAGAAGCCATTCGGCTAACAGCGCGCTTAGAGGGGATGCTGACTGACCCCGTGTACGAAGGCAAATCTATGCAAGGTTTGATTGATTTGGTGCAACGCGGCGAATTTCCGGCTGGCTCCCGCGTGTTGTATGCGCACCTCGGCGGCGCACCTGCACTGAACGCATATAGTTTTTTGTTTAGAAATGGGTAAGGTTTAGACCCTAAGGGCCTAATGAATTTGGAGACTTACATGCACATACACAATAAAACCGCTCACAAAATTTTGTTAGCGAGTTTGGCATTGATGCTGGCGGCTTGTGGCCAACAGCCTAGCCCAACGGCCCAGCCGGATAACACTACCGTGCCCGCCACTCAGCCGCCACCCACCGCAGTGCCGCCCACTTCCGCGCCCGCTGATACGCCAGTTCCGCCCACTGCCACCACGCCGGCAGAGCCTAAGTGGAGTTCATGGGCGGCGGGCAACACCATCTACACTCTGGTGCAAAAGAACGGCCAATTGTACGCGGGCGGGCCGGGCGGCATTAGCGTGTGGAATTTAGCCGATGGTAGTTTGGTGCGGCGTTACACCAGCGGTGATGGTTTGCCCAGCGCCGTGGTGCGCGTGGTGTATGTGGATGACGATGGCACGCTGTGGGCTGGCACAGATGAAGGCTTGGCCCGCTTTGGCACAGATGGCGATGTAACCACTTATGACACCACCGATGGTTTAGATAGTAACGTGGTTTCGGCGATTACGCGTTTGGGTGGTGAGCTGACGATTGGCACATATTCTTATTTAGACGGCGGCGGCATGGTGCGGCTGAAAGATGGCGCGTGGCAGGTAATCCGTGGCTTCCCCTCCGCCAACTCCGATGAACGGCCGGGCCGCTTGAGCTACAACGTAACGGCAATTTTAGAAGAAAGCCCGGGCGTGGTGTGGGTGGGCACGCTTAACGGCGTGGGCCGCTTTGATGGGCAAGAGTGGCAACGCTTTAGCACCACCGAAGGCCTGCCCAACAATCGCGTCAACCTTTTGTTCAAAGATAGCGGCGGTGTGATTTGGGCCGCTACCGATAGCGGCGCGGCGCGTTTTAACGGCCAGCAATTTGAAACGTTCCGGCAGTTGCAGAATTCTTTAGGCGGCGGCTTGTACGGCATTACGCAAGATACAGCCGGCCAATATTGGTTTGCGGGCAGTGGCGGCATTGTGCGTTACAAACCGGCTACCGCTGATTGGGAACAGTTTACGCAAACGGTGGATGATTTACCGGCATACACGCTGACACGCGCCGTGTTGGGTGAAGATGGCACGCTGTATTTTGGCAGTGATGGCGGCGGCGTGGCCCGTTACACCAACAATAATTTTGAGACGTGGGCTGTGCCCAACGTTCCCACCTTCTCCGGCTTACGCCGTATCGTGCCCAATCCAGTTACGGGCGAATTGCTGTTTGTGGAAGAGAATTGGATCCGCGCGGATATTTACAACCCAGCCAGCCAAACGTGGGTGCGCATGCCTGATTTGCCGTGCAATTCTGGCTGTGGGCCATTAGCTTTTGATACCAACGGCGGGCTGTGGGCGGGCAGTGAAAGCGGCCTGTGGGTGATGAACGGCAGTGATGTGACGCAATGGACGACGGAATTTGGCTTGCCGTCCAACGTAGTTCCGGCGCTGACGCTAACGGCGGATGGTAAGGCGTGGGTGGGCACCGACTCCGGTTTGGCGCTAATTGAAAACCAAAAAGTGACGCAGGTGTACACCAGCACGGTGGGTTTTGCTGGCTCATACATCCGCAAAATTTTTGTGGCCTCGGATAATTCTGTGTGGGCTAGCACTGAAAGTAACCTCAGCCGCCTTAAGCCGGATGGCACGTGGGAACACTTCACAGCGGGCAACCCGTTTAGCTATGATGTGCAAATCACCGATATTGCCGAAGATGCCGGCGGCGCGATTTGGGTGGCCACGTACGGCGATTCAGCCTTCCGCTATGCCAACGGCGCATGGACGCGCTTTGACCCGAATGACCCAGGCGTGAAACTGCCATCCGGCTACGTATTTGCTGTGGCCGCCGCGCCGGATGGCAGTGTGTGGTTCGGTACGGATTCTGGGGCGGCGCGGTTTGATGGCAGTGTGTGGCAAAACTACCAAGTGAAAGATGGCCTCATCCACCACCGCGTGCTGGATGTGCATGTGGATGCCGCAAGCGCGGTTTGGTTTGCCACCAGCGGCGGCGTTTCACGGTTTGGGCCGTAATTTTTGGCGCTGGCTAAAAAGTGAAGCAAAGTACCAGAGGAGGGTGAGTTGGCGGCGCAAAGAATCGTAGGCCGAGTATAAGCCGCCAGCTCGCCCTCACCCCAACCCCTCTCCCGCTGGGAGACAGGCTAGGCCGAAGCATTTTTAGACTTTCGCAGAAAGACTACCTCTTCTGTATTCTGTATCCTGTATTCTGTATGTTCTTCCCCACTGGCCTTGAAGGCGTAACGTTTGACTCACACGGCTGTAAATTATTGGGTGGCCTTTACCTTGCCGCCGGAGAAACGCCGCGCCCCACCGTGATTCTTCTGCACGGCATCCCCGGCGTGGAGAAAAATTTAGATATTGCATACGCTTTGCGCGATGCGGGCTTCAACTGCTTGTATTTTCATTACCGTGGCTGTTGGGGCAGTGAGGGCGCTTACGCGCTCAGCACACTGCATGAAGATGTACACGCGGCTACGGAGTGGGTGCTGAAACAACCCAGTGTAGATGCGGCGCGGCTGGCGTTAGTGGGCAGTAGCTTAGGCGGTTACACCGCTCTGCGCGCCGGAGCACTAGATGCGCGTTTCAAAGTCATCGTCTCACTCTGCCCACTGCTGGAACCGCTCAATACCAATTTGGGCCGTGAGACGTTTGATGATTTCGCTTCTATGCTCAACGGCATTGCGGGTGCTGAAGTTGAAGCGCAGTGGTACGCGCTACCGCCTATTCCAACTTTTAGCGCACAGTTAGCGAGCCGCCCCATTTTGCTGGTAACGGGTGATGAAGATGCGCTGTTCCCGCCGGCGCACAGCGCCAGCCTGCGCGCCGCTCTGCCGCACCTGCAGTGGCACCGTTTTGCTGAAGGCGACCATTCTTTCAGCGTATGCCGCCCCGCTTTAGTGCAAACCGTTGTAAACTGGCTGGCGCATAATCTTTATTCCCTAATCCTTAATCTCTAACATGCCCAAACTCCTTTCCCTCTCTGAAGCCATTGCCCAAAACGTAAACGATGGCGATTTAGTATACGCCGCTGGGTTCACGCATCTCATCCCGTTTGCGGCCGCGCATGAAATTATCCGGCAGGGCAAAAAGCATCTCACCCTCGCCCGCGCCACGCCGGATATCATCTATGAACAAATGGTAGCGGCGGGCTGTGCAGATAAATTGATTTTTAGTTATTCCGGCAATCCGGGCGTGGGCTCTTTGCGCGTGGTGCGGGCGGAGATGGAAGCCAAGCGGCTGGCGTATGAAGAGTACTCGCACTTTGCCATGATTACACGGCTCACGGCGGGCGCGGCGGGCTTACCGTTTCTGCCCATGAAATCTGTGGGCACAGATGATTTGGTGCAGGCCAACCCGCAATACCGCGCCATTACTTGCCCGTACACCGGTGAGCGGCTAAACACCGTGCCCGCCCTCAACCCAGATGTGGCCATCATCCACGTGCAACGGGCGGATGCGCAGGGCAATGCGCACATTTGGGGCATTTTGGGTGAACAAAAAGAAGCGGCCTTTGCCAGCAAGCGCGTCATCCTCACCGCAGAAGAAATTGTGGATGAAAGTATCATCCGCTCTGACCCAAACCGCACGCTGATACCGGCGATGGTGGTGACGGCCGTGTGCCAAGTGCCGTACGCCGCGCACCCCAGCTACACGCAAGGCTACTATGACCAAGATAACCCGTTCTATTTAGAGTGGGACAACATTTCAGCCTCAGCCGAAAGCACAAAACGCTGGCTAGATGAGTGGGTATACGACGTGAAAGACCGCGCCGAGTATTGGGCTAAGTTAGGCGGGGAAACGCACGCCCGCCTGCAAGTAAAACCCAAGTGGAGCGAGCCGGTGAACTATGGGGAATTCTGACATTGGGCGATTGAGTGATGGGGTGATGGTATGACGAGCAATCCCACACTCACCCCATCAAAAAATCCAACCGTGGTTTTTGCCCACGCCAACGGTTACCCACCCGGCACCTACACGCCCCTGCTCAACACGCTCAGGCCGCACTTCAATATAGTTACACCGCTGGCCCGCCCGCTCTGGCCCAACAGTGATTGGCGGCAACTCAAAGACTGGTCACTTTTGACGAGCGACCTACTCGACTATCTGACTAGCCAGACCAAACCACCCATCATCGGCGTAGGCCACTCATTGGGCGGTGTGTGTTTGTTAGATGCGGCTTTGCAGAAGCCAGAGTTGTTTACGGCGTTAGTGATGATTGACCCGGTGATTTTCCGGCGGCGCTTTATCTGTCTGTGGAATACGGTTAAAGCCCTCGGCGTGGGTGACCGTTTGCACCCGTTAATTTCCGGCACGCTCCGGCGGCGGCGCGTGTTTGCCAGCCCGGAAGAAATGTTTACGCGTTACCGCCGTGCGCCCGTGTTCAGCCGCGTGAATGATGAAGGTTTGCGCGCTTACGCAGAATCTTTAGCCCGCCCGCGGGCAGATGGGCAAGTAGAGCTGAACTACTCGCCGGAGTGGGAAGCGGCCGTGTACCGCACCGGCCCGCTGAATTTGTGGCCGCAACTGCCCACGCTCAAAGTGCCCGCCCTCATCATCTACGCCGCCCAATCTGATTCTTTCACTGCGCCCGTAATTAAGCGAATGCGAAAGAATTTTCCCCAAATCCAATTGCACTGCATTGAAGAATCTACGCACCTCGTGCCGTTAGAAAAACCGGCGGAAGTGGGGCGGGTGACTTTGGAATTTTTGCAACGCATCACAACAAAATAGCCCTTCGCTGGCTTGAAGCCAGCGAAGGGCTACAAAAATTATTAACGGCTATCGTGACTCTTGAGATTTACGCTTCGCGCACTTTGCCGATTAGGGTAGTTAAGAATTCGAATAATGCCTCGCGTTGCGGTTCATCAGAAAACCGTTTCAAAGGGATAGATGGAAACTTATCTTCCATCCCAGAAGCTACCGTAACACCGGGAATGGCGTTGAGTTGCCTGCACAATTGCAAGCGCTCAGCTCGTAAACGTAGAGGCCCGGGTCTGTAGCGTAAAAAACCAAAACGAATTGAAAGCTTACCAGTTGCTGTCAAAGCGATTAAATTGTAATCCACACCTTTGTAACTAAAACGGGGCATATAGATTCCAGTTGTTGTCCAATTATCAATTCCTTTATTTTGTGTAGCCCAAGCGAAAATTTGGTGAGCCGTTTCCACTTCTTCTGGGCTATGTGTTCGTGCTAAACGTTTTAGGAAAACATCTTCATCAATTGTGACTAATGAACCAACCCGCGTTTCA
>JAEURM010000062.1 GCA_016789245.1 Anaerolineales bacterium | reverse complement strand
CATCCATTTTTAAGTTGCCAAAGGTAGCATCCAAATACATCTTCAGACCAGCCACTTGCGGCGCATATTGTGCGGCGCTGGCCATATTGCTTGGCCCAGCGCCAAAGTACAGGCCGTAATCACAGCGGGCGCGGGCTTGCGCGGCTTGCTGGTAGTGCGCCAAAGCGTCACCTTCCACAATCGGCGGCTGGGTGTTGGGCATAGCCAGAATGGTGGTGATGCCACCGGCCAGCGCGGCGGCGGTGCAAGACTCCCAATCTTCTTTATAACTTTGCGCCAAATCGCGCACATGTACGTGGGGGTCAATCAGGCCGGGGAGAATTAACATGGTAGAAAGAGAATTGGAGAATTGGTTATTGGGATTTTTCTGTTGTCTGTAATCTGCGCTCTGTGTTCTGCTTCCGCTAGGCAAAAAAAAGCCGACTCTTGCGAGTCGGCTCAATGACTAAAGAAAAAGAATAGGAACACGCCGCCGGAAAAAGGTAGGGAACATAAGCATAACTAATATCGTGTAGTTCATCAGCCGCGCATTCTATTCAGGCCACACGGCCACGTCAAGCACAAAGGTTGAGTAATTTGCTCAAACTTTCTCTGGCCGCTATTGGGCAAGAATTACGGTAGGGTGCGCCCACCCTAAGGCTGGGCGAGTGCTGTATCAATGGCCGCCTTCACCGCTTCATAGCTGGCCTGCACTTGGCGCTGATTGACGAAGATGGTGGGCGTGCCGGAAACACCCAAATTCCGGCCTAAAGTTTCATCTTGGCTTACGGCGCTGGCATAGTTACCTGAGTCATAGCAAGTGTTGAACTGGGCCGTATCTAACCCGGCCTTTTCAGCCATCGCCTTCAAGTTGGGGTCACGGAAGGAACCCACATTTTCACCGCGCACGTTGGCAAATAGGTAATCATGGTATTCCCAAAACTTGCCTTGCTCATTGGCGCACTCACTGGCTTGCGCGGCATTGCGTGATTCACGCCCGCCCGCAATCGTATCCACAATCGGAAAATGATAATACTCAAACCGCACGCTCTGACCGGTAGCAATGTATTCGTCTTTGATCTGGCGACCCGCGCCAGCGGCAAATTGCCTACAGCCCGGTCACTGAAAGTCCGAAAACTCTTGAATGATGACTTTGGCATCCTTCGGCCCCAACGCTTTGCCATCCGGCTGGGGGAAGTTTTCGGCGGCGGGCACAATCACTTCATCGGCGGGGCGTAGGTTGGGGATGATGAGTAAGCCCGCGATGATGACGGCCACGACGGCCACAACACCAATAATCGTCACTTGCTGGCGGCGCGTTTCTTGCTGTCTTTTCTTGCGAAGTTCTTCTCGTTTGCTCATAGGCCGCATTATACTCAACCCTCAGGTGATTAAAGTCACCGAGTTTTCTGCCAAAAATCATGTCAATTATCGCCATCAGCTCATGGTGCTGGCACGCCGCCTACCACGCGGGTCAACTTTCTTTGCTCAATATTCCGGCGGAGGCCCAACGCTTGGGCTTTAACCACGTTGAACTGAATGATTTTATGCTTCCGCCGCCGCGCCTCAGCCGCCTGCGCCGCCCACTGTTGGCCGCCCTCAATGCACCGCAGAATCTGTGGCGGTATTCAACTCGCGCCCTTCAGCCATTGGCTCACACACCGGTGCAGATTGTGAGTTGGACGTTGGATACTAATTTAACTGTGGATGCGTGGCACTGGCTTTGGCAGAAACGTTACTTAGCGGCTGGCCTCCGCGCCGCTCGGCGGTTGCGGTGCGCGGTGGTGCGTATTACTTTGGGCGGCTCAGAACATTCTCCGGCCACACTGGATGATTTAGTAGCCAAACGTTTGGCGCAGGTTGTGCGCCACTTTGCGCCACTCACCGTGGCCGTGGAAAACCATTGGGGCCTGAGCACAGATTACGAACGTTTGCTGAGGATTTTGGATTTGGCGCAAAGGCAATTAAGCGCTCAAGAAGCCGCGCGGCTAGGCATGTGTTTTGATGCGGGGAATTTGCCAGCCGCGCGGCGTGAGTGTGGCTGGCGGGCGTTAGCGCCGAAGGCCACTCACTTCCATTTCAAAACGCGCACCTTCACGCTGGAAGGTGAAGAGAGTACGTTGCCATACGGGCAGATATTTTCATTGTTGCGGGCCAGCCACTATCACGGCTACATTGTGCTTGAGTATGAAGGTGATGATGCGGTGGAGCGCGGCGTGCAAAAAAGCCGCGCGTTGTTGGGGCGGTGGTGGCCTTGGTAAGTTGAGCTAGTGTGTGACGGAAAAGCCCTTCACTGGCATCAAGTCAGTGAAGGGCTTTAGGATTAAATCCGTTCTATTCGTCTAAATCCGGCTCAGCCGTTTTACATTTGTGTCAGCGCTTGCCGGTACGCATCTAGCGCGGGTTGGAGTTGGCCGCTCCGCATGTACGCATCACCCAGCACGCGGAAGAACACGCCGGCGTTTTCATTGGCGTTTACAAAGCTCTCCAACTCGGCCACCACTTCCTTCAGGTTATCACCGGAGCGGATGAGATACTCAAATTGCTCCACAGCTGGTGTGTAATCGCGCTGGTTCAAGAGCTGGCGCGCTTGGCCTAGCACTTCGCGCGCGTTTTGCCCAGCAAACTTGGCCTTCTTGGGCTTGCTCTTGCGGCTCCGCTTGAGGCGCGTGCCCGCTGGTAAGCGAATGGGTTCTTGACGGCGACGGGCGGAGCGTGGACGCTCATCTTCTTCTTCTACCACTGGGGCTGGGCGTTTGCTTTCTGCGCGGGGGGCCGGCGTAGGCTCAGACTCAACGGCTGGCTCCGAGGTGGGCGTTGACTCAAGCGCCGGCAGGGGGCCAGTGCCGGGCTTACGCAACATGCCGGTGCCGCCCTTGCTCAGGGAGCCAGTATCGCTCTCGGTGCGGCGGGTACGGCGGGCTTCCATGCTTTCTTCTACCGCGCGCATGGCGGCTTCTCGGTCAGAGCGTTCTTTCTCCAGCCGTGCGGCCACTTCCTCATCCCGTTGGCGGCGCTTGGCCTGTAATGTTTCCGCCAAACGCGAAAGTCGGTCATCACCGCCTTCGGCTTTGGCTGGTTCCACCTTGGCCGGTTCAGGTTTGGGTGGCGGCGGTTGCACGGGCTCTGGCTTGGGTGCTGGTGTGGGCTCGGGCGGCGGCGTGCGGAGTAAGCCGGTGTTGGTGGCGGCGCGAATCCACGCCGGAATTTCTTCTTCAGCCGGTGTGGCCGGTTCATCAAAAACTGGGGCGCTTACTTCTTCAGGGGTGGCCTTCACCCAATCTGGCGGGCCAGCCAATGGCTCTGGCTCCGGCTCTTCGGCCAAAGCTTCAGCGGGCATTTCTGGAACGATGGGGCGCTCTTCTGCTGGCGTAATGAGTTCCGCCGGGTCTGCGCCTTGCCGTGCGGCCAAAGATTCCAACCAACGCATTTGCTCATCTTCGCTCATGCTGGCAAAGTCCGGCACGGCGCTCACTGGCTCAGCAGGCACTTCGGCATCCAGCACTGGCTCACTGGGCGGCGGTGCGCTTTCCTCTGCCACTTCCGTTCTGGGCGCGCTGGCAATTTGAATGGCCTTCAACCAATCCGGCGGCTCAGCGGGTTCAGCCGCGCCAGAAAGCCACGCAGGCACATCGGTGCGCAATTCTTCCGGTGTGAGTGGGGCCAACGGCGTAGACAGTTCTTCTTCAAAACTCGGAAGCACACCTGTGGCGGGCATGATGGGGCCAGTGGACGGCGCAGGTGTTTCCATGGGCGGCAGTTCAAACCGCTCTTCGGGTTGGGTAATGAGTTCCGCCGGGTCAGCGCCCTGCCGCGCGGCCAAAGATTCTAGCCAGCGCATTTGCTCATCTTCGGTCATGCTGGAAAAATCTGGCACAGCGTTTACGGGTTCAGCGGCCGCATCAGGCGCAAGTTCTTCTGGCAGTGGCGGTAGAATGCCGGTGCGGGGCATGAGCGGGCCGGTAGGCGGAATTTCCGTTTCAACGGACGGCAGTTCAAACCGCTCTTCGGGTTGAGTAATCAATTCGGCCGGGTCAGCACCTTGCCGCGCGGCCAAAGATTCCAACCAGCGCATCTGTTCATCTTCACTCATGCTGGCAAAATCTGGCACGGCGCTCACTGGCGCGGCGGATACGTCCGGCGCAAATTCTTCGGGCAGGGGCGGCAGAATACCAGTGCGCGGCATAAGCGGGCCGGTGGGTGGAATTTCCGGCTCGTCTCCAATGAATCTGGCGAAATCTGGCATTTCGCTTACCGGCTCAGCGGTTGGCGCGGGCTCTTCCGCCCATTCTGGCAAAATGCCCGTACTGGGCATAACGGGGCCGGCCAGTGTTTCTGGCGTGCTTGGTTGAGTAATTAATTCGGCTGGGTCAGCGCCTTGCCGCGCGGCCAACGATTCTAGCCAGCGCATTTGCTCGTCTTCACTCATGCTGGCAAAGTCCGGCATCTCGCTCACCGGCTCGGCGGCCAGTTCTTCGGCCATTACGGGCGCGGGTGTTTCTTCCGCCATTGGCGTTTCTTGCGCCTCATAATCCGTTTGCATGGCCTTCAACCAATCCGGCATATCATCCACCGTTTGGGCGGCCGATTCTTCATCCGGCAAAATGCCAGTGGGCGGCATGAGGGGGCCAGCCGCAGTTTCGGGCACATTGGGTTGCGTAATTAATTCGGCTGGGTCAGCGCCTTGCCGCGCGGCCAATGTTTCTAGCCAACGCATTTGCTCATCTTCACTCATATTGGCAAAGTCAGGCATGGCAGGTTCAGCGTCAGGTGTCATTTCAGCAACCGGTTGAATGGGGCCTTCACTGCCCGGATCAGTTTGCATGGCTTTGAGCCAATCTGGAAATTCTGGTAAGGCTTCATCTGGCGCGGCCAACGCTTCCGGCTCTGGCAGGGCGGGGGCCTCTGGAACTTCCGTTTCGGCACGCGCTTGCCGTAACCAATCCGGCACATCTTTATCAGAAAGCCAAGTGCGGATAGTCTCCGATGAGCCGGGCTTGTTAGCACTCAAGGTTGGGTCACCGGCGGGCGGCAGGGGTAAATCATCAGCGGGCAGAACATCCGGCAAATCGCCGGTGGGTTTAGTGGGCGCTTGCAACCAATCGGGCAATTCGTCTTCGGCCACTTTGGCCACTTCATCTTCCGCCAAGCTCACTTCTGGTTGAGCGGGCGGGGCCATCGCCTTAATCCAATCTGGCATTTCATCGGCCACCGCTTCAGTTTCAGCGGGCGCTACTTCGTCATCCCAATCTACGGGTGTTTCAGCGCGGGCAATGGCCTCCGCCGAAGCGGGTTGCAAAAAGTCTGGCAGTTCAATCTCAGCCGGGAAGGTGGTTTTGGGCGCTTCGGGTTCTGGCTCAACTGAGAGGGCGCCAGCGGCGGCCACGCCGGCCAAGGCCGCGCCACCCAGCAAACCAGTTTCCCCTGCGTTCTTCAACCACGCGGGTATTTCATCTGATTCGGCCGCTGGTGTTTGGGCCTCAGCGGCTTCAGCCAACGGGCCGGTTTCTACTTTTAACCACGGCGGGGTTTCACCAACCGGTACGGCTGGCGCAGACTCGGAGAGGGAGCCAGCGCCTACCTTCAGCCAATCCGGTACGTCACCAGCGGGTTGGGCGGCTTCTAAATTGCCTGTGCCTTGTAGCCACGGTGGTAATTCTTCCGCCGGGGCGGCTTTGTCTAATGAGCCAGTGCTGACGTTCAGCCAATCCGGCACCGCCTCTGTAGGTTCAGCGGCTGGCGCGTTGCCTGTGCCTTGTAACCACGGCGGCAAATCATCTGCGGCGGCGGGTGCCACAGGCGCAGAGTCAGGTGTGAGTTTGCCGGTGGCATTTTTCAACCAATCGGGCAAATCCTCATCTTGCCCAGCCACGGGGGCGGCGGCTTCGCCCTCGGCGGCCATGGTTTTTAACCACTCGGGCGTCATGTTGGCAAAGGCGGCGGTGGGGAAGCTATCTTCCTGCGGGCCACCCGTAAGCATGGCGCTGGAAATGGTGTTGGAAGTTTCCTCAGTGGTGGCCTTCAACCAATCAGGCAAATCGGCCATGGGCTGGGCCGGTTCAGCTGGCTTCAGCCAATCGGGCAAATCTTCTTGAAAGCCACCTGAAGGTGGCAGGCCACCGCTCACTGGCAAAACGGAGGTGGGTTGGTCACCAAACATGGCCGTGTTGTTATCCAGCGCCATGGTTGGCATTTCATCATTAGGCAAAACGTTGGTGGGCGTATAGTCACCAAAGGCCACCGTGGGCACATTTTCTGGCTTGGGTGGTTGCAGGTCTTTCATCCAATCCGGAATATCATCACCACCACCCCCCGAAGCCGTCCCCAGCGGCCCCACCGCGCCGGGAGAAGAGAGCCAGCCGGTGAGTTTGCCAGTGCCTTTCTTGATGGGCGCTCCAGCCTCTGGTGGGCGATCTGCCAACATGCCGGTAGTGGCTTTCATCCAATCCGGCAAATCAGCGGCGGCGGCGGGCGTAGTTTCTAGCGGCTCCACGTTCTTCAGCCAGTCCGGCACTTCACCGGCATCGGGCAATTCGCCCGTTACGGGCAGTTGGCCGCTTAAGAGCGAATCAGTGCCTTCCCGCAACCATTCTGGCTCCTCGGAGGAGAACACACCGCCCGCGGTTCCAATCTCTTCGCCCAACGCTTCGGCCCATTCGGGCTTGCGGGCAATGGCTTGGCCTTCTTGATCCAAAATCAATTCCGGCAGAGTCACCGCTTCGGCTTTTACGTTGTGGGCGTCTTCGCCCTCCGCATAGGCTTCGTACGGGTCCAGCGCCTCCAACCGTTGTTGGTGCGGCTTGGCCTCGTTCTCACGGCCTTGATGTTTGAGAATCTCTGCCAGCACGCGGTTAGCTTCTTGGTTGTAGGGTAGCTTTTGCAGAACGGCATTGCACATATCCGCCGCTTCGGCCCGGCGGCCGGTTTCCAGCAGAACGCGCGCGAGCATGGCAGTTAAATCCAGCCGCTCGGGGTCTTCCATCAAAGCACTGCGCAGTTCCGCTTCCGCTTGGGGGTACAACTCGCCTCGGAGGTACATCCGGGCCAGCGCGCCCCGGGTGAGGCGCGCGCGGGCGGGGGGCATGCCATCACGGCGGCCATACAGCCGTTTGAGTTCTTCTTGAATGGCGGGGTTGGCGGAGTTGGCTTCAAACGCCCGTTCCATGTGCCAGAGCGCGGCGCTCAGGTTGGCTTCATCTTCTCGCACAATGGCCATGCCCACATGCGCCAAAAAGTCATCCGGCGCTACCGAGAGCACGCGCTGAAAAATATCGGCCGCGTCACCGTGGCGGCCTTTTTCTAGCAAAGCTTTGGCCAGCAGGCGGTAGGCTTCTAAGTTCTTGGGGTAGTGGCTGAGGACGTGTTTGCAGTGGGCCACCGCTTCATCGTAGTGCTTTTGCTCGATGATTTGGTCAATGTTGAACAGATAGTTGCGCAGAGCAGTCTCAGACATAGGCATTAACCCTCACGGGAGGAGTATCCTACGGATTAATTCATTTTGCAACTAATTTTGTGTAAGAGGGAGGGGGGTGCATATTGCGTGTTACGTATTGCGTATTTCATGGTGCGTGGGCGCGTTTGATATTTCACGCATCACGTTTCACGTTTTACGCAATACGCACTACGCAATACGGCTTCATAGCCCATGTATCGCCTTCACTTCCTCAATCACCTTATGGATGTGCGGCTCTTGGTATTCGGGCGGGCCGAATGGGTCTGGGGCGGAGTCTGCGCCGGTGAGGGCGTGCAGACTGGCCACCACATTGGCGGCGAGGACTTCTAAATCATAGCCGCCCTCCAGCACACAGGCCATGCGCCCGCCGCACAGCTTTTCCGCCAGTTGTTGGAGAGCGCGCGTGATTTGAAAGTAGCCGCTGGTGCTGAATTGCAGGCTCGCCAACGGGTCACGCCAGTGGGCATCGTAGCCAGCGGAAACCAGCAGAAAGTCCGGCGCAAAGCGTTCGGCCGCTGGGTCAATAATTTCATTGAACACGCGCTTCATGGCCAAATCACCCGCGCCTTCTGGAAGCGGCACATTGAGCGTATAGCCACGGCCCGCACCCGCGCCGGTTTCTTTGGCCGCGCCCGTGCCCGGGTAAAAGCCGGTTTGATATTGATGCGTGCTGATGAAGAGCACGGTTTCATCATCATAAAACGCATCTTGCGTGCCGTTGCCGTGGTGTACATCAAAATCCACAATCAGCACTTTGCGCGCGCCCAATGCCTGAGCGTGCCGCGCCGCCACCGCCACGTTGTTCAGCAAACAAAAGCCCATAGCCTGCGTGGGCGTGGCGTGGTGGCCGGGGGGACGGATGAGGGCGAAGGCATAATTCTCTAATTCTCCAATTCTCTTTTCTAGAGAATTGGTTATTAGAGAATTTTCTACCGCTTGGCAGGCCGCGCCGGCCGCGAGTTGCGCGCACTCAAATGATTCCGGCGTGATGTAGGTGGGCGCGTTATCAATGTAGCCGGGCGCTTGGCGCATGGCCCGCTCCAGCGCCTCCACGTATTCCACCGGATGTAGGCGGGTGAGTTCTTCCAGCGTTGCCGGGCGCGCCTCAACCGTAGAGAATTGGAGATTGGAGGCTTGGAGCGCCTGCTGAATGGCCGGAACGCGCTTGGCATTTTCCGGGTGGTTGGGCAGGTTGTGAGGGAGGGATGGGACGGTGATTAAGTGCATTGGAGGATTGGTTATTGGGTAATTGAGTTATTGAGTGATTGGGCGATTGCGTGATTGGTGACGGTTTTCCGTTCACTGCCTACCGTTCACTGTTCGCGGCCCATCCGTTTGCGTCCGTTCGTCCGTTCATGAGTCCGTTTTCAGCCACTCCGCCAATACCTTCCGCACCATTGCGGCATTCGGGTTTTCAATTGCTTCAAGTATTTTCAGCGCGGCTTCGGCCAGAGGGATGGCTTGGGCGCGTTGGTTGAGTGAGTCAAGCGCGAGGGCCATATTGAAAGACGCGTTGCCTTCACCACGCACATCGCCGATTTCGCGCACAATCATTAACTGTTGCTCGTAAAACTCAATGGCCTTGCGGGCCTCACCGAGGGTAGCGTAAGCAGCGCCAAGGTTGCCGAGGTCGGCCCCTTCGCCGCGCCGGTCGCCGATTTCGCGGTGTAACTTCAGACATTGCTCATAAAACTCAATGGCCTTGCTGGCCTCGCCGAGTTGCTGATAAGCAATGCCGAGGTTGCCGAGGGCGTCACCTTCGCCGCGCCGGTCGCCGATTTCGCGGTGTAACTTCAGACATTGCTCATGAAACTCAATGGCCTTGCGGGCCTCGCCGAGTTTCTGATAAGCAATGCCGAGGT
>JAEURM010000061.1 GCA_016789245.1 Anaerolineales bacterium | reverse complement strand
TTGGCGCGTGGCTCCACGGTTGGCACACTCACACCCGCCGCGCTAGAAACTTACGGCGTGCTAGAAGATTTGCTGGCCATCGCCCTCTCGCCGCACCTGCGCCGCCGTGGTTTATTTCTAATTCACGCCTTCGCGGCCAGCGCCCCAATCACCAATAACCAATTTACAAATCCCAATTCCAAAGCCATCTTACTGGTGGGCTCCATTGGCTCCGGCAAAACCACCACCGGCTTGGCGTTGCTGAACGCCAGTTGGCAACTACTTTCCAATGATTCGCCCATCTTGCGCGCACCGAATGATGTACTGAGTTATCCCGGCCTGCTGGCGGCGTATCCTGAGACTTATACGCGTTTTCCAGCCACCGCGCATTTAGCTCACCGCGCCCTGGCGGGTGAAGGCCGCGCCAAAATCACTGCCGCCGCCGAAAGCCTGTGGCCCAATGTGTGGCAGGCGAGCGCGCCCGCCGCCGCCATCTTCTTTCCGCAGATTGAAGCGCGAGCGGAACATGCGGTTGAACCGCTCCGCCCGCCCGATGCGCTGAAACAACTTCTGCCGCACGCCATTGAGCAGTGGGATAAAGCCCTGATGCCCGCGCACTTAGCCCTGCTCACCGAGTTTGCCAAATCCGTGCCTGCGTACCGTTTGCGCTTGGGGCCAAAAATAGAAGAGTTGCCAGAACTTTTGGCACGCGCAATTCTCTAATTCTCCAATTCTCTGAATGTGAGAAGTAGAGAATTGGAGAATTAATCTCCACTCGCCAAACCCGTCGCCTCCACCTCCGGCCCTTTGTGCGTGACGCGGTTGAACTTGACCATGCGCTGGGTAAGCCAGCCGAGCGCACCGCGCAAGGGTGAATTGGCGATAGATTTCTTGAGCGTGCCTTCCCAATAATTTTTGAAATATTGATTGCGCCAGCGCCAACGGAGCAAGTTGTAATATGGCCTTAGCAACCAGTGGCCTTGTGAGCGGCCCACAAACAAAATATCGTTGATTTCACACATCACTTGCGCTTCAGCGTCATTCATCCACGGCGTGTTGCCACGGTTCAAATCAAAATCGCACCAACCTTCTTGGTGCTCCGGCGGCTGGTAACCTTGCGCCAGCGCCTGCGGCCACAGCGGCGTGCCCGGATATGGCATGTACACGCACACGGAACAGCGAATCTTTTCGGATAAAGCACACAGCCGCTCAATTACATCCAAAGTAATTTTGGTATCTTGGCCTTGCTCGCCGGGCAAACCCACAATAAAAGATAAATTGGCTTCCACGTTAGGTGCGCCAGCTACCAAATTTTTCATGCCCCACTCAATTTGCCACGCTTTTTGGTCTTTGTGGATATTATCCAACACGGCTTGTGAGCCAGATTCTGCGCCGATGTTGACCCACTGACAGCCGGTCTGATGCATCCATGCCACAAATTCCGGCGAGAGCAATTGCACGCGCACTTGGCCGCTCCACGGCATGTTCACTTTTTCCACCAAGCGTTGCATGGGCTTGATGCGGCCAAACAAATAATCATCGGCGTAATCCACCGCATCAATCCGATGATGCTCTTTGAGCCAGTGAAGCTGATTTAGAATAAATTCATCTGAATGTTGCCGCCAGGTGCGCTTCATCACCACTTCGTTGTAGCAAAAGCCGCACCGAAACGGACAGCCACGCGAGATGTAAACGGGGATGGCGCGTTTATATGGGCCGCTGGGGATGAGATATTTCTCCACATCAATTTTTTCCCAGCGCGGGCGGTAGGTATCTAGCTCTTGAATAAAAGGCCGCTCTTGGTGAAACATGGGCAAGCCGTTGGCATCTTTGTACGCCAAGCCGTGCACGCTTTGCCACAGCGGCAGTTGCTCACCGGCTAAAATCCGCGCCAACTCCTGCGCCGTTTCTTCACCCTCATTCACCACCACAAAATCCACATAGTCTTCTTTCAGCACTTCCAGCGGCATGATGGTGGCGTGCACGCCGCCCCACACTACGGGGATGCCTAAAGCTTTTACGCGTTTGGAAGCTTCAATAGTGGGCCGGAGCTGTGGCCCGGTGATGGTGCTGAAGCCTACAAACAGTGGCCGCTCCTCCGCTACGCGGCGTACAAATTCATCTAAGAATTCGGCCGTATCGTGAAAAATCTGCGTGGGGAAGCCGGCTTGCTCCAGCGCATCCGCCACGTACATGATGCCAAACGGCGGGTACATATCGCGGTGATTGCGGAAGTTGATGAGAAAGATAGTGCGGTTTGTCATAGCGGCTTACCTATCGTGAAGCGTGAAACGTAATACGTGAAATCATGGGCAACTCGTCATCGGTTGCCCGTTACTAAATTTGAACTTTCTCAACGCCGCTACGCTGGTGGGCCACTTAATAGGCGGATTGGCCCAACACAACGGCGCGTTTACAGACATGAGCCGCGTTTGGTCGGCGGTAAAGCCGTGGCGGCAACTCACTTCCCACACGGTGAACCAACTGGCCACGTTGGCCTCTACCACCAACTTATCGCGCCACTCATTGCACACATCTGGAAAGCTGGCCGTGAACGCGGTTTCCACGTTTTGGCCTTTGGCTAGCAAGTACGGCAACGGCGCAAACAGCAAGCCGCACAAACCCAGAACGGCCACACTACTGCCTAAGGCAAACCAGTTTCGCTTTCGCATTTTATCGGCGTCTTGCTAACGTCCTTCAATCAACACTCTAAACCCAGTGCCTTGCGCACGGTATTCATGGCTGGGCGTGGTAACACTGCACGCGCTCCGCACATTGAGCTTGGCGTGATGGATGCTGTAACCCCACGAGCCGCCTTTCACCACGTGAAAATCTGGCAGGGCAGGGTTGTAGAGTGAGCGCGTCCATTCCCATATGTTGCCACTCATATCCACACAGCCATAGGGTGAAACGTTATGCGGCGCATGGCCCACCGGCCACGGATGCCCGTTGCGCCAATACCAGCCAGCCCGCGCCCATTCCCGTTGCGGCTTCACCAGCAGTGAAAACAAAAACGTTTCTGGCCCAACGGGAAAACGCTTCTGCCATTGAATTTCTGGGCGGGGCGGCACGTTGCCCCACGGATACAGGCGGCCATCGGTGCCGCGCGCCGCTTTCTCCCATTGTTCTTCGGTTGGCAAGGTGCAGGCCCGGTTCAGTTTTTCTGAGAGCCACGCGCAGAACGCCTCCGCATCACTCTGTGAAACAGCTACCACGGGAAAATAATCATGGCCCGTGGGGTAGTGCGGCGTGGGCGCATACGCGCGTAACCATGTTCCACGCCAGCCGCGCTGAACGGCGTACCACTGCCCGCGCCACGCATAGCCCGTTCCTTCCAAGAACTCCCGCCACTGTAAATTGATGACGGGCTTCTTAGCGAGCCAAAACGCCGACAGTTCTAGCGTTTGCTGTGGTTTGAGCGGCGGGCACTGCGCCAGCCGCTCGTAACATTCCTCCGGGCCGTAAATAAATGGGCCAGCCGGGATGTGGGCAAAATCAATTGGAAACATTGGTAGAGACTCGGGCGCTTCACTTACCCGGCGCGTCTCTACATGAACAATCATTACGGCACCTCGCCACCGATGGACGCCGAATAAATTGAAAACCACTGCTCACGCGTCAGCGGAAGCGCCTCGGCTTGGGTGGCGGCGTAAATGCGCTCCCAGTTGTGCGTGCCCAGCACCGGCACAATGTTGGCCGGATGGTACAGCAACCACTTGAGTGCCATCTGATCGGCCGAGAGCCAACTATCATGCGGGCTGGCGAGTTTTAGTGCCTCACGCACGCGGGCGGCTTGTGGCGCATTATCCCGAAACAGCCGCCCACCGCCGAGTGGTGACCAGGCCATGGGCGGCACGTGCAATTGCTGGCATTGCTCTAGTGTGCCATCACGGAAAGCATCTAAATGCAAAACGGAAATCTCAATTTGGTTGGTCACTAGTGGAAAATCTAGCCGCGAAGCTAAGAGATTGAATTGGGCCGGCAGGAAATTAGAAACGCCAAAGTGCAGAACCTTGCCGGATTGCTTCAATTGCACAAATGCTTCCGCAGTTTCATCAGCGTCCATCAATGGGTCAGGGCGGTGAATCAGCAGTATATCCACGTAATCCGTGCGTAAGGCACGCAGGGAGTTTTCTACCGAGGTAATGATGTGGGTGCGGCCTGTATCATACGATTTGAGCTTGTGTTCTGGCCGGTTGGGGTGAACGAGTTTGATGCCGCACTTGGTGCTAAGTTGCATTTTCTGGCGCAAGTGGGGCTGATCGGCCAGCGCATCCCCAAAGATTTTTTCACAGGTGTAGCCGCCGTAAATATCCGCATGGTCAAAGCTGGTTAAGCCTACTTCCAAACAGCGTTGCACTAATTCCAAGATGTGCGCGTTATCCATGCGCCATTCGGCCAAGCGCCACAAACCCAGCACTAGGCGAGAGAGAGTGGGGCCATTCGGCGTGAGGGTGATACGGGAGACCGTCATTCCGTTTCTTCATCCGTTTCTGTTTGGTTGCCTACCAACAACGCCAACAGGCCCACGCCAATGCCCACACCAAAACTCGGCAGTGCTTCGCGGCCAGTGACGGCGATGGAGCGTTCGGCGCGGCGGAAACCCACTAAGCCTAGTGCACTACCCAGCGCGCCCACGGCGGCGGCCAGTGGCGCAATTTCTTTTGGCAAAATTAAACTCAGCGCCGTGCCTGCCGCGCCTAAGCCCGCCCACTTGCGGGCCGGTTTGGTGCCAAGCGCAATTTGGGCATCGCCCATCAAACGCGCGGCGGCGGAAAGATGATGCGTGTGGCCTTCTGCGTGTGCTGGGTCAAACTGGGCCAACGGGTCTAGGCCGCGTTTGTTACTCAATTGCCACAACGCGCCCACCACCGCTAACCCTAAAACGCGGGATTGGGGATTAGGGATTAGGAGGGCGGCGGAGGCGAGGGGAAGCGCCCAATCTAAGTTGAAGCCTTTAAACTCTTCAATACGTAAGTGATAATCTTGGCCACTGGTGACGGCGGCGAGATTGGCCGCTGAGGCCGCTTGCGTGACGAGGCCTGCCACCCAGCCCGCCGCGCCGCTTTGGTGCGTGCCTTGCACGGCGGCCACTGGCGCTAACGCGGCTGAGGCTAACGCTAAAAGTTTCGGTGCGTAGGAAGGCGGATAATGTTCTTCCAAATGCCCGCGCGCTTTTTCCAAATACGGCAGAGCGGCGGCGCCACCGGCGGCGGCCAGCGTGAGCGGCACGGCCACTACTTCTGGCAATTTCAGCGTGGCGTTTACTGCCGAGGCCGCGGCTCCGGCGGAGGCTAAGCCCACCAGCGCCAATTCTTGTTTATCCGGCTGGGGCACGGGCTGAGGCACGCTCACATCTTTGCTCACCACAAAGCCAGCATGCTCCAATGCTTCTTTGATGTGCTCAATGTAATGCAAGCCTTCCAATGGCTCAGTGGCATGCAGAACTTTGAAGAAATTCACGTAGCATAGCCGGATGCCGCGCTCCCGCGCGAAGTGCGCCCAAGTATGCGCGGCGGCGTGAAAATCTAGCGGAATCATTTCCTGCGCGGTGTAACGGTGCGCCAGAACTATGTGCGGGGCGCGGCGCTTGGCCACAAACCAATCGCCTTTTTGGTGGCGTGATTCCGCAAAGTACACTAGAGAAAGCCCCTCACGTTCCATCGCGGCCAGCGTAGCTTCCAAGTGCATTTCATGGCCGAGGATCATCTCCCCATCAAACGCCACCAGCTTGCCAAACACTGCGGCTTGTGCCAGCGTCAGTTCAATCAATTTATCTTCTGGCCACGCATAACTCACCGGGCGCGGCACACACTCCAAGCCGTTAGCATTCATCCGCTGTGCCAAATCCGCAGAAAAGCCCAAGCCTATTTCACCCACGCTAGGCAAATCACCCGCAAAGGCTAATGTGCTGGTGCCGATGGTTTGGGCTTCGGTGTAAGGCAAGCGGGCGCGCAGTTCTTCGGCTAATTGAGAAACTAAAGTGGGTGCGCCACGCAGATAATTCCAATGGCCCACGGGCGGCGCGGTGCGGAGCGGCTGGCTGGGCGCTTGCGGCGTAAGTTGGCCGCTAACGCGCAAACGGTTAAGCGTTAGCTCTGGTAAGGAGATGTGCGTGGCGCCATGGTGGCTCAGCTCGTGCAAAACATCATCTAGCCGTTTTCCGGCGCGGATAGCGGCCCACTGCACATCATCAAAATCCGCGCAGATGGCCACGCGGTTGTGCGTTTGCTCCCAAGCGTGCCGCTTTTCTAATAGGCGTTGGGCGGCCAAGCCACCCGCCGCGCTGAGGGTGAGGGATAAAAGTTGCGAGAGTTTCAAGGGGATTACAAAGTTTAGGCCACCCTCAGCCAGCTTCGCCTGATGGTTCACCATCAGGCTGAAATTACGAAGCCAGCTGAAGCTGGCTGAATACAATTCAAGGGCGCTTTAGCGCCCTTCGTTCTTTCAGCCCGAGGCTTGGGCCTCGGGCATAAGTGGCTGAGCTGGTGAGATTCTTAGTGGTTAACAACTACTCCAAAAAACAACAACCTAAATTCTAGCCAGAGAGAGACGCGCTACACCCACACGCACAAACGTTGAACTACGTGACTCCGGTCCCTTCAGAAATGAATCTGGCAGGGCTGTCACGCCGAACGGGCCACCAATTAGTGGCTGGAAAAAGTTACTTGGGTCAGGTCTTCGTGCTTGGTGAGTTCGGGCTTCTCGTACATGGGCGGTTCTCCTTGAGAGAGAGGGCTCTCAAAATTGAGAGCGGGTAGGGCTTTCGCCAGTGTGAGGTAGAGCGTCTCTCTCTGACCAGAATATTAATCTTATGCATCTGCGTAGAGTTGGCTGATTGTACAGAATGGAGTGCCAGCCTTCAAGCAAGCTTTAGGAAGTGCGAATTTTCGCAATTACTTGTTTTGCTAGCAACCGCCCAGTATCTGTTTTGTTAATGTTTATGGCCGTGAGCCACACGCGCGCCCACTCGCCCCAATTGCCAGTCCAGCGCGCAGTTTCAGCCCGGTCACTCAGGCCGCGCCGTATTCTTTCGGCCACGCTGGTGAGCGGTTTCTGTTGCGTGCGGCGCAAAAGGTGGGGCAAACCTAACTCAGCAATATAACGCCGTAAGCCGGATGGAACCGTGTGCGCCAGCCCGCTAATTTCGGCGGGAAGCGGCGTATCCAATAACTTGTGTGCAAGCGTGAGGGCGGCTAATACAAATGGTGTGGCCCGGGTGGCGCGTGCGCGGCTGGCCACCACCGCCCAATTCACGTTGAGTTGTGTCACGGCTTTCAAATCTAATAATTGCACCATCGCGGGTGCACCCGCAATGATGTGGAAACACAAGTGCACACTTAAATGCAAAACTAAATCCTCTATGCTTAATATGCGCACCGGTTGCTGGGCCAAAACAGCTTCCGCCGCGCGCTCGTGCACACCGGGCGTCACATCCACTTTTAGGCCAAACCAAGATTCTTCCAAGGAACTGTGCGGCTCAATCATCCGCGCACTTTCCGTGGAAAGATACGGATTGGACGTGGCGGCGCTATTGGCATCACGCTGATAGGTGCTGGTGTGCTTTACTACGCCCGGCCCCACTGCCGCCGATTTGTGTTTGCCACCGTAGCCCAACGTTTCTAGCAAATGCTCGGCGCTTGGCAATTCTTCCGGCGTAAACAGCAAATCAATATCATTCATGGGGCGCAGGGCGGGGGCGGCGTAAACCAGCCCGGCCAAGTGCACACCTTTGAGCGCAATCGGCTTCAAGCCATTCTCGGCGCACGCCTTCAGCACTTCAGCTAATTGGGAAAAGATGGCGGCGCTCCGTTGTTCTTGCGCTTGATACGTAACGGCTAACTTGGCGGCGGCGCGTGGCGGCAAAGTGATGTGCCACGCGGCGAGCCGGTGGTGCAGTTGCGGCGCCAGGCCCAACACAATGGCCCGCACGGCCAGCGCATCTAAATTGGCGTTGGCGTGCCCACATTCCGCTTGCCAACCGGCCGCCGTTTGCCCCAGCCGCAGGGCATCTAGCAATAGTTCCGTTTCGTTCAGCACCTTTTCAGTCATACGTAACCAAAACCGTTTTGCATTTATCTAATTGCGTAACATTGACTTGTCACTCTGAGCGCCACTGGCGCCGGCAGAGTGACATGGCCGAAACGCATAAGAAAATATGGCCCGTGGAAATATTCAGACTTTGTTCTGGCGGCGGCTGAGCGCTACGAGCACGCCAATTACCAATGCGCCTAAAACCACAATCGCAATGAGTTTGAGCGCGGGCGAGGGAAGCAAGAGTGCGGCCGCGCCGAACAGCCCACAGAATAACCAGTAACTAATCACAATTTGCCGTTGTGAAAAACCCATATCCGCCAGCCGGAAGTGCAAATGCCCCCGGTCACCTTGCATGGGTGATTGGCCGCGCCGCCACCGGTCAATTATCTGAAACGCCACATCTGCAATAGGGATGGCCATGACGAGCAGGGCGGTGGCCACGCGGGCAGGCGCAATGATGCTGAGGGCGGAGAGCGCGAAGCCCAAGCCGAGCGCCCCAGCCGAGCCAAGAAACACGCGCGCCGGGAAGAAGTTGAAAATCACAAAGCCCACACACGCGCCCGCCAATGCCAAAGAGTACAGCGCCACTTCTGGTTGTTGTAGTTGGTAAGAGTGCAGGGCAAATAACAGCGCCGCAATAGCGCCCACGCCGCCCGCCAACCCATCTAACCCATCCAGCCAGTTGACGGTGTTCATCATGCCCATCACCCACAGCGTGGTGATTGGCACCACGAGCCAAAACGGAAACTTGAAGCGGCCCACAATGGGCAGGGTCACTTCTTCTATAAAAACATCAGTGAGCAGGGCAATGAGAACAGCGGCGAACTGAATGGCGAATTGTGGCCCAGACTTGAACTCAAACTTATCATCCGCCAGCCCGCCGAGCATTGCCAACGCTGTGCCAAGCCACACGCCCAACAAGGGCAGATGCAAATTGGTATCCAGCGGGCGTGGGCCAGCCCAATACAGCCACGCGCTTACCAGCAAGAAGCCAAGCAGTAAGCCCACGCCGCCAATGCGTGAAACGGGCCGGGTATGCTGGCGGCGGCCACCGGGCGTTTGCACCAAGCCCCACCGCTCGCCTAGCTTCATGGTGGCCAGGGTGCCTAACGCGGAAAGCGCCAACGCGGCGAGGAAGATTAGGATGGGCAATGGTTGCAAAAGAAGCGCTTTCTCCAAGTCATGGAGATTGTTTACGCTTGCGGGTACAGGCTCGTTCGCAATGCCGCTCGGCTGTTACGCCGTGCCAAACTGGCGGTCACCGGCATCGCCCAAGCCGGGCACAATGT
>JAEURM010000060.1 GCA_016789245.1 Anaerolineales bacterium | reverse complement strand
CATCCACTTGATGCCCATGTGGTTGCCGTTGCCCTGCTTGGTAATTTCTTGTTGAAACGGCCTTTGCAACTCGATGAGTCTACGCAGGTTATGCTTGAGAATGATACTGTATTTTGTGTTCGCATTAATAAACTAAAATCGATGAACGAACAATTCTGCAATTATCCCGTCATCGTATCTGCTTTAGACGAATCAACTTTTGCCTCAAATGCGCGCGAGGCTATTCAAATGGTTCTTCAGTGTGAATCGCTGTGGGCCATTAAGAGTAATTTGCTCGAGGCCTTCGGTATTGAAAGCTATGTGCATTTGAAATGAGCAGAAAAGACCCACTACCATGCCTCGCGCATGTTGATATGTATAATTTGTGGTGAAGGATTAATTATGGACTTACCCATCCCCGAATACTGGCTTCCGCGGCCAAACTTGGAATTGGATGATGCCACGCGGGCGGCATTTGATGATTTGCTGAGCACGGCGCGCGGCAATGTGCCGCTGAATTACACACTGGCCGCGCCCAAGTGGCAATTTCTGTGCTACGCGGCAGAGCAGGGTGGGCTGGCCATGCATGGCTCTGGTGATGCCCAGATTGCCGAGTTTGAGCCGCGTCAATCCAATGACGTGAGTGAATTTGGCAACCGCAAAGCCGTGTACGCCGCCGCTGATGGTATTTGGGCCATGTTCTTTGCGATTGTTGACCGTGACCGTTTTTCTGGAATGTCCATCACCAATGCCTGTATTCGGTTGGCGCATCCGGCGGAGGGGTGGGTGAGCGAGCCGCGCTATGTTTTTTCCGTGAGTGATAAAGCGTTGCCGCACGCGCCGTGGCGGGAGGGCGTGGTGTACCTTTTGCCCCGTGCCCGGTTTGAAACGCAAGCGCCTATGCCCTTTGGCCCGTTTGAAGTGCAGATTGCGCAGTTAGCCAGCCTTGTGCCCGTTACACCACTGGCTCGCCTGCACATCTCCCCGTCAGATTTTCCGTTCCTCGCGCAAATTCGCGGCCATGATGATGCGCGGCTGGCGGAGTACGCGCAAGCGCTGAACACCGGCGCGCCGTGGCCGGAGTAATGCTTTTTGAGGGACGCAGATTGCGTAGATGAGCGCTGATGGCGCCGAAGCGCGCACAACGAGCCTAATAACCAATTCTCCAATAACAACGCGTAACGAGGGCTAAAAGCCCACGTTACGTTTATAGCCTTGCACTGGCAAAATCTGGCGATGATTCTGCCAGCGGCTCTACGCTGACGACGGCTTTGCTTTGTGGAAAGTAGAAGAGCCGGTAGCGGCGGCCTTGGATAAGAGCTTGGTGCGCTTGCTGGCCCACATTGAAGCGCTGGCCGTTGACGCTGTAATAATAATTGGTGCGCCGGTTTTTGCCACTGCCAGTAGTGATAACTTGTTCCGTCACCTCGCCTTCAATGCTGGTTACCTCGCCGCGCCACAAATCCAAAAACGGTGAAATGATGACCCAGCTGAGGATGCCCACAAATAACAAGCCCAAGCCGCCCCCGCACGCCGCGCCAAACCACGCATCACTATCCATGCGCTCGCCGGTGAGCATGGGGTAAATCACCAAGCCAAACGGTAGACCGAGGCCAAAGCCCAAAGCCATCAGCAAGAAAGGCGAGAGAAAGAGCGCGGTGCGGACATTGTTGAAAAATAAGTGTTGCTGTTGGCGCGGTGAGAGCCGGCCGGTGCGGTTCTCCGGCAAATCTTCATCCACAAAGCCAAACACACTGCCCAGCGCGCGCCGCACCTCGGCCAACGGGTCTGTATCTTGGCCACTAAACCGTAATTGCTCTGTAGTCACAATGTAACGAGAACGCGGCAGAAAATAAAATCGGTACGCGCCCGGCATCTGCTCTTCCAGCGGCAGTAAATGTAACTCGCCGCGTTCGGTATCACCGCGCCAGCCGCGCCCGCGCCACGTTAGGCGGCCATCCGCCGTTTCCACGCGGTTGCTCATTAAATCCAGCAAGCCCAGCCCGGGTCGCCAGCTATTCCACACTAAGCCCAGCAACATGCCGCCAAACATCAGCGCAAACAGGCCAATGAAAAACACGGCAAACCACACATCCTCCCCAATGCCTGAACTAAAAACAATGGGGCCAATAAAACAAATGGCGAGCGGGCCGAGCAGACCTAAGCCAATGGCGGAACCCACAAAGCGCGGCATAAGGCGGCCCCGTAAACTTTTCTTTTGGCTCTCCGTTAACTCACCGGCGCGGTTAGAACTAATATCCGGTGAATGGCTGGCATCTAGTGGCCCATAATCATTGCCGTATGGGTTGAAATTAGAATGAGTCATGCGGTGGCCTCCACGCTGAATTATGCGCGGTTTGGCCGGAAGCGCAAAGGAAGATTTGGTTGGGGAATTGAGCCGAGTGCGGGGATTATTGAAGCCAGAGCACCAGGGCTATTAAGCCCGCGCCGAGACATATGCCGGCCAGTACTTGCATGAAGCTGTGGCGGCGTAAATGAAGGCGCGCCCAGCCCACGGCCAGCACCAGCACCCCCAACGGCAGAGCCACTGCGCCAAACAAACTCAATGCCAACATCACTACCCCCGCAATGGAGGCGCTGTGGGCGCTAATTTTCCAAAACAGCGTAATGGCCAACATCAACGTTACTTGCACCGCGCCCACGCCCGCCAGCAACGTAAGCAGAGTGGGGGCCATGCCCAAGCGCAACCATAGCCACGCCACTAAACTGCACCCCAAGGAAACTAAATACGGCTGAAACCGCTCAGACCGTAAGTGTATTTCTAGGCTGGTAATGCGGCCCCGCCTCAATTGCCACACCACAAAACCAATGGGCATCCCTAGCGCCATGAGCAAATACTGCGCCGCCCACTGCCACGCGGCGGCCGTGCCCAAAGAAGCGGCGGCCAAACTTACACCAGCCACAATCATCAGCGGTGGGCTAAATAAGTTGGAAATCAGCCGCGCCCAGCGGTTGTGTGATAAAGCCTGAGTTTTGGGGTAAGAAAAATCTTGAGTTAATTGCATACCTTAGCTTAAGCGGCTGAGCTTAAGCCAAGTTCAAGCGGCAGGTAAAAGATTGTTGATTGATTTAGGGCCGACCAATCACCCCGCGCGGTGACCTAGTAAAACGTTTTGGGCGTTAACGGGGGCTTGGTCTTTCTTCGGCTTCAAGCGCTCATAGGCACCTTCAACGGTGAGCACGCGTGCCTTCGCCGTATCATTCAGATACACCTTGAGAATTTCGTCCGTCACCAGCTTAATCAGCCGCTCGTCTTGTAAAGGGAAGAGCACTTCCACGCGCCGGTCAATGTTGCGCGTCATCACATCCGCACTGCCCACGTAAATTTCCGGGTTGCCCGCGTTGTGGAAGTAATAAATGCGGCTGTGCTCCAAAAAACGGCCCACAATGCTGGTAATGCGAATGTTTTCGCTCACGCCGGGCACGCCGGGCCGCAGGCAACACATGCCTCGTACTAGCATCTCAATCTTTACGCCGGCTTGCGAGGCGCGGTACAACTGCTGAATCATCGGCTTATCCGTCAGCGCGTTCATCTTAAAGATGATTTGGCCGCCTTTGCCCGTGCGTGCTAATTCCATTTCGCGTTCAATCAGTTCCGTCATCCTCTGCCGCAAGTTAATGGGCGCCACCAGCAGTTTGCGGAACTTGGTTTTGGCCGAGTAGCCAGTGAGGTAGTTGAACAAATCGGTGGCGTCTGCGCCAATATCTTCATCGCACGTAAACAGGCCAATATCCGTGTAAATTTGGGAGGTGAGCACGTTGTAGTTGCCGGTAGAAAGATGCACATAGCGCCGAATGCGCTCGCCTTCTTTCCGCACCACCAACGCAATTTTGGAATGCGTTTTTAGGCCCAGCAGGCCATACACCACATGCACGCCCTCGGCTTCCAGCTTTC
Organism: Anaerolineales bacterium; assembly: GCA_016789245.1. The sequence goes on along the minus strand of JAEURM010000060.1, from coordinate 5,459 downwards.
GGGCCCAGTCAATGTTGCGCTCTTCGTCAAAGCGCGCCTTCAACTCAACCAGCGCCGCCACTTGCTTGCCGTTTTCACTCGCGTCCAGCAAAGCTTCCACCACGGGCGCGTTGCGGCCCACGCGGTACAAGGTTTGCTTAATGGCCAGCACGTCTGGGTCATTGGCCGCCTGCCGCAAAAAATCCACCACCGGCATAAATGAATCATACGGATGGTGAAGCAAAATATCTCGCTGGCGAATGGCGCTGAACAAGTTGCCGTTCACGGTTTTACCGTTCAGTGCGGGCGGCACGGCGGGCACAAACGGCGGGTCTTTTAGTTCATACCGGTCAACGCTATATAGGGCGCGCAAATCACTCAGCCCCAACGGATTGTGAAGTACGTACACATCCTTCGCATCCGCTTCCAAATTCTCAATCAACAAGGCCCGCACATGTTCAGGCATGGTCGCCGTAATTTTTACGCGCACCACCGCGCCAAACTTGCGCTGACGCACCGTTTGCTCCATGCTCTCCATTAAATCGGCGGCTTCCAGTTCTTTTATCACTACGTCCGCATCTCGGGTAACGTGGAAGGAGTGGGATTCTACAATCTGCACGCCGGGGAAAAGCTTATCCAAATGCGCGGCAATCACTTGCTCCAGCCATACAAAAAAGTGGTTGTGGGGCACCGTGCCATCTTTCCGCGTGCCACCGGAGGAGCGTTTAATGGGCACCAAGCGCGGCAAGGTGTTGGGCACTTTCACCCGCGCAAACCGTTCTTGCTTTTTCTTATCGCGGATGAGGACGGCCAGATTCAGGCTGAGGTTGGAGATGTGCGGAAACGGGCGGCCAGGGTCAAAGGCCAGCGGCGTTAACACCGGAAACACCACTTGTTCAAAATACTCATCCACGCGGGCTTTTTGCGAGGCGTTGAGCTCGGCGTAATTCAGTACCTGCACGCCTGCTTCGGTTAGGCCGGGGTGTAAATGCTTGCTCCAGCACTCACGGGCCGTTTCCATCAGATGCAGGGCTTGCTTGCGGATGGCGGCCATTTGCTCGGCCGGGGTCAGGCCATCCGGCGAAAGCTCCACCACGCCCGCTTCAATTTGTTGTTGCAGGCCGCCCACGCGCACCATGAAAAACTCATCTAAATTGGAGCCAACAATGGAAAGAAACTTCACCCGCTCTAGCAATGGGTGGGTGGGGTCTTGCGCTTCCTCCAACACCCGTTGTTGAAAGGCCAGCAAACTTAACTCGCGGTTGAGGAAGAGATGCTGTTCATCTAGTGAAATACTTTTATCGGTTTTTTTATCGGCGGCCATAGTTTTTTCACCACTCGTTTGCCCAAGATTCTACCTGAGTTCCCGGTGGCCGTTGGTTCAAGAAAACTTAATCTTGGTCAGCCGCCAGCCAGTCGGCGGGTCAGCGTCAGGTTGTGAGCGGAGGGCGGGCGTTATAATCTTGCCCAAGAAGTTTAATCAATCCCTGAAAATGGCTTATGAAGTGCGCTACCCGTGGTGGGCCGCCTCGTAGAATCAACAGAACGGGCCGAAAAGCGTGCCAAACTGGGTAAAGGTTGTGCGGCGCACTTAGTCCCAAGCCGCAGAGCTATAATCTAATCACCTTTCTTTCAAGGAGCATTGACTATGAGCAACCGTCTTGACTTACCAGACCCCACCGTAACCGCCAGCGGCAAAGGCGTTACCGGCATGGAGTACAAAATCATTGGCACCACTTTGCAAGCCGTGATTTTGGAACTTGACCCGGGTGAAACCGTGTACTCGGAAAGCGGCGGCATGGCGTGGATGAGCAGTAACATTGATATGAAGACCAGCGGGCGCGGCGGCGGCATCCTTGGTGGCTTAGGCCGCATGGTTTCAGGTGAGTCTCTCTTTTTGGTGGAATACACCAGCCAAGGCGGCAAAGGCATCGTCTCCTTCGCTTCCGATTTTCCGGGCAAGATTGTGCCGGTGAATTTGGCGCAAGGGCAAGAACTGATTTGCCAAAAGAGCGCGTTTTTGTGCGCCGAGAAAACCGTGGGGTTGGGCGTTCACTTCCGCCGTAAACTGGGCGCGGGCTTGTTTGGCGGCGAGGGTTTTGTGATGCAAAAAATCACTGGCCCGGGCGTAGCTTTTGTGTGCTTGGATGGCGAAATTGTGGAGTACACACTCGAAGCCAACCAAATGCTAAAAGTGGATACCGGCCACGTGGCCATGTATGAGCCTACCGTTGGCTTTGATATTGAAATGATGAAAGGCCTCACCAACATTTTCTTTGGCGGTGAAGGTTTGTTCTTGGCCACCCTGCGCGGGCCAGGCCGGGTGTGGCTACAAACCATGCCTACCTCCAACCTCGCGCGCGCCATCATGCCATACATGCCCACGGCGTCTAGCGGCTAATTCCCTTTTCTTATCGGTGACAGTCACTTCTCAAGTGACTGTCACCTAAATTCTGAACCCATGTCCCTCGCAACCCCCATTCCCACTGAGCCAGCCCCGGCGCCGCGTGCCCGCTGGCTAGATATTCTGTTGGTGGTGGCGGTGGGCCTGAGCGTTTTCATTTTCACCACCGGCCTTATTGGCTACTTCTTGCAAAATGCCAACACCACTTTGCTGGTGGCCGCTATCACCCTCGCCAATTTCTTTAGCTTGGGCGGCAGTGTAGTTTTGTTGGGCCTCTGGCGTGGCTGGCTCTCGCTGGCAGATTTGGGATTGTGGCCGGTGCGCTTCCATTGGGCGTGGCTAATTGTGATTAGCGGCGTTACGGTTCTACTCTTGCCCTTGCGGCTTCTGCTGGCCTACGCCGCCCTCATCTTGGTAGAAGGCAACTTAGATAGTTTGAGCGCCCGCCAAGAATTGCTGGGCACTGAGTTTTCTCTGCTCGGCTTCATCGTCACCTTTATTGGCGTGGGCCTGCTTGTGCCCATTTCAGAAGAGTTATTCTTCCGGGGCGCGCTGTACACGTGGTTCCGGCGGCGCTTTAACTTTTGGACGGCCGTCATCGTCAGCTCCGTGCTGTTTGGCCTCGCGCACTTTGATTCACTGGGAGTAGTGCTCTCCAGCTTAGTAATGGGTGTGGCCATTGCCGTTGTGTTTGAATACACGCGCTCACTGTACACCGCCATCGGCATTCACATGCTCAATAACAGCTTGGCTGTGTTTTTGCTGTACTTGCTGTTGGGCCTAATGGAACTCTTCCCGCAACTTAAGAACTTGCAACCATGAAGGATTTACTGTTTTTGCGCGGCTTGGCCATAGGCGCGGCACTGGCCTTAGCCTTAGCCGCTTGTTCCACTGCCGTTTTGCCGGCCACCACGCCCCGCTTGCCGCTGGAAGATTGCGTGCTGGATGGAGACGTAAAAGCCCAGTGTGGCGAATGGGCTGTGCCTGAAGACCGCACCGCCACCACCGGCAAAACCATCACACTTAAAGTAGTGGTGGTGCCAGCCATTAGCCGCAACGCCCAACCAGACGCGCTATTTTTGTTTGCCGGTGGGCCGGGGCAGGCCGCCACCGAAGCATTTCCGCCCTTGCTTGGCGCATTGGAGCGTATTCAGCAAGACCGCGATTTGGTGCTGATTGACCAACGCGGCACGGGTGAAAACAATCCATTGACGTGCCCAGACTCAGACGATGATGTTACTCTCACGCTGACGGAAGACGAAACCAAAAAACTCTATCTAGAAAGTTTGCGCGAGTGCCTGACGCAAATGGCGGGTGACCCGCGCTGGTACACCACGGAAAATGCCGCGCGTGATTTTGATGAGGTGCGCGCCGCGTTGGGTTATGAGCAAATTAATATCTATGGTGTTTCTTACGGCACGCGCATGGCGCAAACCTATCTCAAGCTTTTTCCGGAACGGGTGCGCGCTGTGATTTTAGATGGCGTGGTGCCGCAGGCCGAAGCATTGGGTATTGATGTGGCCGCTGATGCCCAACGCGCCCTTGAAATGATTTTCACGCGCTGTGAGGCGGATGAAGCCTGCCGCGCGGCCTTTCCCAATTTGCGCGCCGAGTTTGAGAGCGTGCTCACCACTCTGCAAGCCGAAGCGCCCATCATCACGGCCATTCATCCCACCACCGGCCAAGCTACAGAACTGCGGCTCACCCGTTCCAGCACGGTTAGCACTATCCGTTTACTCACTTACGCGCCAGAAACCGCCGCGCTTCTGCCTCTGCTCATTCACCAAGCCGCGCAAAAAAATTACACCATGCTGGCCGCGCAAATGGTGGCAGTGGGTGATGATTTATCCGCCAGCATCAGTGGCACGTTGAATGCCTCCGTACTGTGCGCGGAAGATGCGCCTTTTATTACGCCCGAGCAGGCCGCGCAGGCTAATGCCAACACGTATTTGGGAGATGTGCAAACCGCGCAGATTGAAACGTTGTGCGCAGTGTGGCCGCACGGCCCAGTGAGCGGCGACTTTAAACAGCCGGTGCAATCCTCCGTGCCGGTGCTGTTACTTTCTGGCGAAGCTGACCCGGTGACGCCGCCCAGCAACGCCGAAGAAGTGGCGCGCACTCTGCCGAATAGCCTGCACGTAGTGGCGCCCGGCCAAGGCCATAACGTGCTAATGCGCGGTTGCTTGCCGCGCGTGGCCGCTAATTTTATTGAAGCCGCCTCGGTGCAAGGCTTAGACGTGGCCTGTGTTCAAGCCATTGCGCCCCTGCCGTTTTTTGTAGATGTGACTGGGCCAAAACCCTAACAGTGAAGGATTGAGTGATTGACCCAATCGCCCAATCAATCACCCATTGAATCAATGATTGAAGTACAAAACCTTTATAAATCTTTTGGCGCCGTAAAAGCCGTGCAGGGTGTGAGTTTTACCGCGCCAGATGGGCATATTACGGGCTTGCTGGGGCCAAACGGCGCGGGCAAAAGCACCACGCTCAGAATGCTCTACACGTTGCTCAAGCCAGATAGCGGCACGGCCAAGGTGGATGGCTTTGATACGGTGGCCACCCCCGTGGAAGTGCAAAAACGGTTGGGCGCATTGCCAGATGCGCGCGGCTTGTATCCCCGTTTAACGGCCCGTGAAAACGTGCGCTACTTTGGGCGTTTGCACGGCTTAAGCGGCGCAGAATTAGAAAAGCGCATTGATGCGTTGGTGAAAATGTTGGAGATGGGCGAAATTGATCATCGCCGCACAGAAGGCTTTTCCACTGGTGAACGGCTGAAGGTGGCCATTGCGCGCGCGTTGGTGCATAGCCCTAAAAACGTTCTGCTAGATGAACCTACCAATGGCCTAGATGTGATGAGCACGCGCGCCATGCGGGACGTTATCCGCCGCTTGCGCGATGAGGGCCAGTGTGTGTTGTTCTCTAGCCACATCATGCAAGAAGTGGCCGCGCTGTGTGACCAGATTGTGATTGTGGCGCACGGCAAAGTAGCCGCCAGCGGCTCGGCGGAAGAACTGCGCACCCAAACCGGCCAAAGCAACTTAGAAGATGCGTTTGTGAAAGTGATTGGGAGTGAAGA
>JAEURM010000005.1 GCA_016789245.1 Anaerolineales bacterium | reverse complement strand
CAGCGCCACGGCGCGCTCTAGGGCTTGCACTGAGCCGGTGTAATCTTTCAGATTGCGTAAGGCCACGCCCGCGCGCGCGTAGTTGGTGGCATTGCGCGGCGCAGATTTAATAGCCAGTTGATACATCTCTAAAGCCCGATCAAACTGCTTGCGTTGCTCAAACACCAAGCCAATCTCACGCAAAACTTCATCACTGTTGGGCGTTAGGTCACGTGCCTGCATCAGTTGGGCAATGGATTGATCTAACTGGCCGTGAGAGCGGAGGACGCGGCCCAGCTTGAGGAAGTGGGGCGCATGGCGCGGAGCCAGCCGCGCGGCTTCGCGGTAGGCTTGCACCGCTTGAGCATAATCACCCGCACTCACACACGCGTCACCCAAAGTGCTGAGAATTTCATCTGAAGTAGCTTTGCCTTGTGCGGCGCGGCGGAGCGCTTCTATCGCTAATGCGCCTTTACCTTGCGAGAGCCGCAATTTGCCCAAGGCCAACCACGCGGCTGGCCCCTCACTGCTAGTGGTGGCGCTGATGTAGGCTTTTTCCGCTTCAGCCACATCACCACGCGCGGCGGCCACCTCACCCGCGCACAACAGAGCCAACGGCTCATGCGGCGCAAGGCGGGCGGCGGTTTCGGCTTGGGAGGTGGCGAGGTTGAGATTACCGAGCGCCAAGCTCACTTTAGCCGCGCCGAGCAGAGCGGCCACGTTGCCCGGTTGTAGGGCGAGCGAGCGCTCAAAAGCTTCAGCGGCGGTGGCGTAATCGCCCAGCGCTAAGTGTGCTTGGCCACGCTCACTCCATAACGTGCCATCTTCCGTGAGGGTTTCTGTGGCCCGGCGGAAGCATTTGGCCGCACCGTTCACATCCCCATCCCGCAAAAGGCCACGCGCCAGCGCGGCGTTGTATAGGCCGTTATCCGGTTGCAATCCCACTGCTTGTTGGAAGTGACCCAGAGCGCCAGCTTCCCCGCGCGCCAGTTGCCACTCACCTAACAGATAGTGCCATGCGGCGGCCTCGGGCCGGAGGGTGAGGGCGCGGGCTAACACTTGAACGGCATTTTGATCACTGAGTGTGGCGAGGGCTTTGGCTAAGAAGTATTGCGCCAGCGCACATTTGGCCTCCGCCGCAACGGCACGTTTGAATGCTACCACCGCGCCACGTGCATCTTTGAGTGCGGCATGTGTGAGACCCAATTCAACGTAGGCGTACACCGGCTGTGAGTCTTGCTCCAAGGCGGCTTGCAAGGCCTCACGCGCTGGCTCCAATTGCCCGGCGCGGCGCAGGGCAGAGCCAAGGGCGCGGAAATGATTTGGAAACGGACTGGACAACGGATTTGGCTCGGATAAACGGATAGAAGCGGATGGCGGAGAACTAACAACCACTAACTCACCGTCACTGCCAGCGGTTTATCCGCCCGCAGAGCCATGCACACCACGCCTTGCACCACACCCTCTTTGGGCGGGATTTCTGCCGCTTTGAAGCGAATGAGTTTGCCAGTGCGCGAGAGAATAAACACATCCCCTTCCGGTTGAATGGTGCAAGCCGCTACCAGCTCATCCGTTTTAATGGCTTGCTTGCCACCCGCGCCCGGCGCTTTGTTCGCGCCAAAGCCGCTCATCAGCCGGATAGTGCCTTTGCCGTCTGCGCTTAACAAAAACACGCCGCTGGATTCTTGCACGCCGCATACTCCCACCACCACATCTCCACTTTCCAAACGGATGCCCACCCCGCCCTGCGGGTGCACTGTTTTAGCCGGAAAGCGCACACCAATGCCCTGCCGCGTGGCAATGAAAAAATCGCCGTGCGTGCTCGTCCAATCGGCGGCTACCGGCTCACCAAATTCTTCTACTTTGAAAACGCTCATCCCCTCGCGCATGGTCTCGCCAAAAATATGCGCAGGCAAAACACGCACCCAGCCGCGCACACTCACCACCGCCAAATGGCCGGAAGGATTTTCCGGCACGGCCAACGCACACGCTAAGCGTTCACCCTCGGCCAGCGGCAGAGATTCTAAAAATGGTTTGGCGGGGGCGCGTAAGGGCGCTTCGTTCAAAAAATAGGCCGGCAAACGGAAGGCGCGGGCGCGGTTGGTGAGGATGAGCAAATGGCCGCGCTCGTGCGTGTGAACCAAAGCGGTGGCCGCGTCTGCGCCCCAATCGGCATCAATACTGCCCGTGCCGCCGCGCCGCTGGCGCAGATACAAATGGCGCGGCACTCGGCGGGCTAGGCCGCTCTCCGCCAACGTGACGATACTAAACGGCGCGGGTGCTTCTTCTGGCTCCAACGGCGGCTCTTCACCGCGCGGCTCACTCTCAGCGGCAGAACCATCAGCGCGGGCGCGCTCTAGCTCGTTTTCTAGCCACTCAATGTACGCCAGCGTTTCGGGGTGAATGTTTTCTAAATTGGGGCGTTGCATACGCTCTCAACTCTTCAGTGAATAATAACCGGGCGGTAGTTTTTCCATGTGCCGCTCGGGATAGTATAACGCCCGCCAACCAAAGTGTGCATAAAATTCTTGCTTATCCATGGTAGTTAGCGCAAAGCGCTTCAACCCTTGCAAGTTTGGATGCGCCACAATGCACTCCATCAGCCATGCGCCCAGCCCGCGCCCCCGATACTCCGTCAATACGAACACATCATCCAAATAAGCGTAAGTAGCATAATCACTAATCACCCGCGCAAAGCCAATTTGCCGCTCCGCTTCCGCGTCATACAACCCAAAACATAGTGAATGGGCAATGGCGCGTTCCAGCGTTTCGCGGGCAATGCCCCGCGCCCACGCCGCTTCTTCGCTCAAAAATTTATGGAGGAAGGCAACGTCCAGCTGGGCTGGGTCTGTAGAAATAGTGAAGTTTGCGCGGCGTTGGAGGTAAGGCTCAAACATTCGGGTGGTTATTGCGGATTGAGATACACAAACTTGAAGCCCGTCATAAACTGAATAAATAGCGGCGTAAAGCCCAACGCCGCGTACGGGCCAGCCGCAAACTTAACAGCATCCCGCTTGGCATCAAAGTAACGCACGGCGTTCACATCATTTTTGGTAAACGCCTGCGCCACGCCGTTGTGTGCCAGCTTAACGCCGAGCGGGTTTACCACGCTCATGCTCACCCACGGTTGCTGGTTCATTTTTTGCGCACGGCCAAAGCCCACTTGTTGGCCCAGAGCCATCGTGGCCCAAAAACTGGCCCGGTCAGGCTGGGCCAATTGGCCGCTAAAGATGGGCGCGCCATCCGCCGCCGCAAAGTTAAACGCCATCTGCCCAGCCGATTTTTCAATGCGGCTCTTGGTTAGCCGAGCGTTCAAACTCAGCAATTCACGGTTGTAGGCCGCCACCGTTTCCGTGTTGTTCCACAAGCCGTGGCAGAGCATTTGCACTTCTGGCCGCGTCAGCATCACCGTGAGTAAATTCAGTGGATAGTCTGTGGCGGGCGTTACGGGTTGGCGCGTTACAAAAATAGAAAATTGCAGTTCATGATGCGGGCCGAGGCTGGCTTCAGTGAAATCACAAACCCAAATGCCCATCAGCGCCCGCCCGCCGCTGGTTTGGAACGGCTGAACTTGCTCCGGCGCAAGCAGTTGTTTTACGGCGGCCAAATCTGCCGTGCCACCCATAAACGCGCCGTAGCCGCTGTAAATGTGGTACGGCGTCGGCACCGCGCCAGTAGAAATCTGCGCCGTGCCGTTCAATGGGTGTTGTTGAAAGATGGGATGGGTCTTCATATTATAGACTTCGGAGTTCTCCAAAGAACTCCGAAGTCTGGCAATGAACGGACTTAATCCCCCGCCACGGGCAACTGCACTTCCACCGTTTGGCTGGCGGGCACGCCGCGCAAGTGCTTGGGCTTCACTTCCGGGCATTCCCACGCCTCGCCGGGCGTTTGTTGGCGCAGGCCGGTGAACTTGGGCAAGATGCCACAAGCAAAACAGCGCTCACGGCAATCTATCCGCGTTTGGCCACGCAGGCTCCAACGGTAATCTTCGGCCAAAAATTGCTTCTTCACCGCCACATCAATGTGGTCCCACGGAAAAGTTTCATCAATCAAGCGCTCGCGGTGCGTGTAAAAACGCGGGTCTAAGCCAGCCGCCGCAAACGCTTCTTGCCACACTTGATAGTTAAAGTGCTCCCGCCACGCGTCAAACTTCGCGCCGCGCGTGTGCGCTTCCAACAGCACTTTGCCCAGCCGCCTATCCCCGCGCGAGAACCACGCCTCCAACTGCGTTTCATCCGGATTGTTCCAGTTGAGCTTTAAGCCCGGCCCGCGCAGTTGCTTCTTCAGCAAATCTTGCTTGGCGCGAATTTGCTCCACATCATCCGCTGGAACCCATTGAAACGGCGTGTGCGGCTTGGGCACAAACGTGCTCACACCAGCGTTCACCTGCACGCGGTTGCCAATAATCTTGCGGCCTTCATCGCGCACGCGCTTGCATAAATCCACAATTGCTTGCACATCTTCCAACGTCTCCGCCGGATGCCCAATCATGAAATAGAGTTTGATAGTCGTCCAGCCGCGTTCAAACACCGCGCGCGCCGTTTCCAGGAGTTGCTCCGTGCTCACCGGCTTATTGATGATTTGGCGCATGTGCTCGGTGGCCGCTTCCGGCGCAAAGGTGAAGCCGCCACGCTTGTTATCTTTGAGCAGTTCCATCAATTGCACGCTGGCCGTTTCAATGCGCAGAGAAGGCAAACTGATACTGAGATGCTTGCCCGCGAACTTCTCCCCCACGCGGCGCACCAGTTCCAACACTTCATCATAGTCCGAGGACGAGAGCGAAAGGAGCGCAATCTCTTCAAAGCCGGTGCTCTGCAAGCCTTCTTCTAGCGCGTGCAAAATTTGCTCCACACTGCGCTCACGAACGGGCCGCGTAATCATACCGGCGTGGCAAAAACGGCAACCGCGTGTACAGCCGCGCATAATCTCCACCGGAAAGCGGTTATGCACTGTGTTGATATAGGGCACAATCAGCTTGGTGGGCGGCGGTGGCAAAATAGGCACAATGCGCTTGAGTACTTTAGCCGGCGCTTCCGGGGCCAGCGGCATTACGGCGGCCACTGTGCCATCTTCATTGTAAATTGGCTCATACAGCGCGGGCACATACACGCCCCAAATTTTGGCCAGCCGCTTCAACAAACCAGCTTTATCTTCAGCGCTGGCTTTCCATTCGCGGTACGCATTGAGAATATCAAAGATAACGTCTTCACCCTCACCCACCACAAAGGCATCAATAAAATCCGCCATCGGCTCTGGGTTGTAGGTGCTGTGCCCGCCCGCAATCACTAGCGGCCACTGGCGCGGGTCACGCTCAGCGGCCAGTAGGGGCATTTGCGCTAAATTCAAAAAGTTCAAAACGTTGGAATACAACTGTTCATACGGAATGGAAAACGCCAGCACATCAAACTCACGTACGGCATGTTTGGTTTCCAGTGAGAACAGCGGCAGGTGGGCGGCGCGTAGGGCCGCTTCCATATCACTCCACGGGTTGTAGGCGCGCTCAGCCAATATATCTGGCCGCTTGTTAACCAAATCATACAGAATGCCCACACCGAGGTTGGGCGTGCCAATATCGTAAATATCTGGGAAGGCCAAGCACACGCGCAGTTGAATAGCGTCCCAATCTTTGGTGATGGAATTTAACTCGCCGCCCGTATAGCGGCCCGGCTTAACCACGGTGGGCAGAATTTGGTCTAAGGCAATTTCTATTTGTTCGGGGGTCATGTTTTTTCGCTTGTTATGAACATTTAGCGTTTAGCGCCGAAGCGCCGACTACAAACCTATTATCCCGTATTCCGCAAGCCGGAGGCAATGCCGTTGATGGTGAGCACAATCACATCGCGCAACGGCTCGGCTTCGGGCGCGTCTGGGTTTGGCATGGCGCGCAAGCGGCGCAACATCTCCACTTGAATGTAGTTCAACGGGTCAACGTACGGGTTACGCAAACGCACTGATTTTTGAATAACGGGGTCTGGCTCCATCAGCTCGCTGTGGCCCGTAATCATCAACAGAGCTTCGCGCGTGCGCTCAAACTCGGCGTGTAGGCGGGCAAAGGTTTCTTTACCCAACGTTTTATCCGGCACCAAATCCGCGTACAACGCCGCAATGCCCATATCGGCTTTGAGCAAAGACATTTCCGCGTTATCCAGCACCGCGCGGAAGAAGGGCCAGCCAGCATACATTTCAGTGAGCCGTGATGGGTTATAAGTGATTAGGGAATTGAGGGCCGTTCCCAAACCATACCAACTAGGAAAATTGAAGCGGCTTTGCATCCATGAGAACACCCACGGAATAGCGCGGATATTGGTAACTTGCAGAGGGCCGGTGCGCCGCGCGGTGGGCCGTGAGCCGAGCCGTAAACGGCTGATTTCATCAATCGGCGTGGCATGCCGCCAAAATTCCATGAAGCCGGGCGTTTCAAAGACGAGTTGACGGTACTCACTTCGCGCGAGTGTTGCCATTTCATTCAGCGCCGTTCGCCAATGGCTGAAAGTGTGCGGGTGAGCGGGTGGGAGACTCTCACTTGCGCCCACGCTCACCTGCTCACCCGTTTGAAAACTTGCCAACAAAACCGCACTCACAATCTGCTCCAAGTGCCGGTGCGCTAAATCTGGGTCACCGTAGCGAGAGGCAATTACTTCGCCCTGCTCGGTTACGCGGAAGCGGCCATTGACGGTGCCGGGCGGCTGGGCGCGAATAGCGCGATTGGCTGGGCCACCGCCGCGTGCCACCGTGCCGCCCCGCCCGTGAAAGAGCGTAAGCTTAACGTCATGCGCTTGGCACACGCGGGCAATACTTTCTTGGGCTTGATACAACGCCCAATTGGCGGCTAAGTAACCGCCATCTTTGTTGCTATCCGAGTAGCCAATCATCACCATTTGCTCTTGGCCACACACGGCCAAATGCTTTTGATATTCAGGATGGGTGAATAAGGTGGTGAGGATGCTGGGCGCGTTCTCCAAATCATCCACCGTTTCAAATAATGGCACAATCCATAGCCCCTCGGCGCACTCGGCCCAGCGCGCCAGCAGAAGCACCGTTAGCACATCCGCCGCGCCCCGCGTCATAGAAATCACAAACGGGCCCAGCAACTCACGCCCGTACACCGTGCGCGCGCGCGTGAGCAAACGGAAGAGCGCCCACGTTTCTGCCGTATCCTTAGTAATGCCCGGGTTGGAAGCCAGCGCGTCCGGTTTTTTCGCCGCCAACAACTGGCTCAAGGTAGCCAGCCGCCCAATTTCAGAATCCTGCTCAAAGTTCAAACTCAAGTTGAGGGCGCGCAAAAGTTCACCCACCGTGCTAGCCAGCCGCAAAGATTCTTCGCGTACATCTAGCCGCGCGGCATGCAGGCCAAACACTTCAAACTGGCGGCGCATTTGGCGCACTTCTGCATCAGCTTGGCGCGGGACTAAAGCCGTTTCCATGTGCGCCAAAATTTCAGTGAAGGTGGCCGGGTTGGCGGGCGGTGGTTCCACTTTGCCATCGCTCAACAAGTGTGTCACCATCGCTTCACCCGCCGCCACATCTAACTTAGAGGCCAAGAAAGACGCCACCAAGCGATAGGATTCAGCGTACCGGTCTTTTAGATTGCGCAAGTGTGTGGATAGTTCTTGTGCATCAAACCACTCTTCCACAAACGGCGGCAGTGGCACGCGGCGCTTATCAAAGCTCAGTCGCCGAGCGAGTTCATGCAAATTACTGGCGTGGCGCTTCACGGCCAAGCCACGGTGCAGGCGCAAAGTTTCCGCCGTCACATGCGCCGTCACGTTCGGGTTGCCGTCGCGGTCACCGCCTATCCATGAACCTATGCGCAGCCAGTGAGCGGGCGCACGCACAGCCGGGTAATGTTGCCGGAGTGCGGATTCCAAATCCGCATACAAACGCGGCAAGGCTTCCCAAAAAACTTCCTCTACAAAGAACAAGCCAATTTTCACTTCATCATCCACGGCGGGGCGGGCAGTGCGGTTACGGTCCGTCAGCCATAGCGCCGTAATTTCACTTTGAATGGCTTGGCGCACGGCGGTTTTTTCGCGGTTGGAAAGTTGAGCGGAATAAAACGCACGGATGTGGCTGGAGAGCCGTTGCAATTTAGATTGAATCGTCCGGCGCGGGCTTCGGTGGGATGCGCGGTAAGTACCAGTTCCACTTTTAGTTCGGCTAGCAATTGTTCCAGTTGTTGTGGGGTTACGCCCCGCGCCTTCAAGTTCGCCAGTGATTCCGCGAGCGTATCTTCGTCTATTTTTTCATCATCAGCCCGTTGCCGCAAAATGCGCACACGGTTGGCTTCTTCGGCTAAGTTCACTAAATCAAAGTACAGCGCAAACGCGGCGGCCACTGCTCGTGCTTCATCAGTGGCCAGTGCCTGCACCTCCGCCGTCAGTTGTTGCGCCGCGCCGTCATCGTCCTCGCGCCGCGCCTTCGCCGCCATACGGATGCGCTCTTCAATCTGAAATAGCTCCGGTGACTCTTGCGCGCTAATCACCTGACCCAATAATTCACCAAGATCATGAATGAGAGAGTTGAGTTCCATAGTTCACTCAGCTTTTTAAACACGAATTACACGAAGTGATTGATAAATCCGTTTCATCCGCCAACTTCCGCTTCATCCATTTTCAAAAAACTACAAAAAGAAAGCGGGACCGTGGCCGGTTAAAATCACACGTGGGTTAAACGCTAGTTGTTTTTCAGCCGAAGCTTGCGCTTGGGCTTCATCTAAAGTGTTGGGGCCGCTAGAAACGCGCAGTTTACCGCCTACCGTGCGGAGTGAATCACCTGCAAATAAATAGCCAAGCGCAGGCACGTAAAATGAAATATGGCCGGGCGTATGGCCGGGCGTGGCCAACACGTGCAAACCGCCCAATAGCGGCAAAACGTCACCATCGTTCGCAATCACATCTGGCTGAATGGTTTGCACCCGCGCAAACATCGGCCGCAAAATTTTGAACGCCAGCCGGTGATACCACTTCAACCGCAAACGCCGCGTTTCTTGCCCATGCGCCATCGCTTCGCTTTCCATGGCCCCGGCGTACACACGCGCGCCCGTAGCTTGCCGTAAACGAAAAGCGCCGCCCATATGGTCTCTATCCGCGTGCGTGATTAAGATGTGCTGAACATCTGCTGGCGCAAAACCCAGTTGGCCCACATAGTTGAGAATGCGTTTGTGGCTAAAGGGCAAGCCCGTATCCACCACCGTTAGCCCACCATCAGCGGCCACTATAAAAACGTTTGCCACTACACTGGGCACACGGAACAAGTTGGGCAAAATTTGCATGATGGCAAAATTGTAGCAGGCCGCGCCAACCAGCACTTACCAAAACTCACCCACATAAATACCCAAATCGGCGTAAAATTTCTGTATGGCCCATTTGAGCCACCCACTATCACCCACTCACCCATGCCGCTGAACACCACAGGCCCGCTCACTTCTCAAGTTTCCTCACTTCTATCTGAGGGTGTTAATTACGCTCAAGCGCTCCCTGGCGGTTTCCGCACTGGCATCCTCAACGGGCTAGAACGCACCCGCACCATGTTGGGCACGCCCACGCCCAACCCCAAGAGTGCGCCACTGTTGTACGCCGCCGCCAGCCGCCAACTGCGCGAAGTGGAGCACCAGGTTTCGCAAGCGATAGAATCGGTTCCGGATAATCAACAAGGCGAGTTGACCCCGCTCTTTCAAGTCCAAGCTATCTGCCGCCTATCACTCAACGAGCTCGCCGCGCGCCGTTTGCGCCGCCTGAGCGCTTAACCCGCTTTCGCAAACTTAAAGTTTTTCTGAAAACGCCCGCAACCCTTGCGTTCTGGGCGCTTTGTTGTAAATTTCGCATTCGCGCTGGAAAATAAATACCGCGCTTGGCCTTTGCCGCCTACTCGAGCTCGCCGTCGCCTTCAATGGTAGACACGTGAACTTCGGGCTGGGCGGTAAATTCTTTTAGCCAGAGAGGACAACGCCGTGTTTAGTCATATTGCCTATCTCAACCCCAAACTGGAGGGCGTGGAAATGCCCGAAAAGGGCGGCTGGGGCGTTATTGCCCGTCAAGCCGTACCCGCTGGCGAACTGCTGATGGTGTGGGGCGGCAACATTTGCAGTCAGGCGGAGTTAGATACTCTGCCAGACATTTATCGCATCCGCAGTGTGCAGGTGGATGAAGACCAATATCTCGTCTCGCCCAAGAGCGACGAGCCAGCGGACTTTATCAACCACTCCTGTGACCCGAACGCGGGCATCAATGGCCAAATTTCTGTGGTGGCCATGCGGGATATTAACCCCGGCGAAGAAGTGTGCTTTGATTACGCCATGACGGACAGTAGCCCCTACGATGAGTTTGAGTGCCAGTGTGGCGCGGCCAACTGCCGCCGCCGCGTATCGGGCAATGACTGGACTCTGCCGGAACTGCAAGTGCGTTATAAAGGCTACTTCTCGCACTACTTACAAAAGCGCATTGAGCGCTTGGCTGTAGCCAGCGATTACTAAATTTATCCATCATTATTTTCATTTCGCCGAGGCGCGGCTCTCGCCACCTCGGCGTTTTCGTTTAAGCACTGGCTCGGCTAGAATTTAGGCGGAGGTGGGTAAGATGCCTACTGTTTTGTTGGTGGATGATGATGCCTTCAACCGTGAGGGCGTGCGGCTGTTTTTGAGCCGGGCGGGTTTTGAGATTCTAGAAGCGGGCGATGAAGCCGCCGCATGGCATCTCATCACCACGCGCCCGCCCGAAGCCGCTATTGTGGATATTTCCATTCCGCCGGATGCCCACACACCGCCCGCCGCCCAGCACGCTTTTGGCTTGCGGTTAGCGGAAAACATTAAACAAAATTTTCCCAACCTCGGGGTGGTGCTCTTCTCGGCATTTGATGACCGGGGCGGTGAGTTATTGAAATTAATTCAGGCGGGGCACCGTGGGCTGGCGTACCAACTCAAAGGCCGCGCGCCCAGCAAATTACTGGCCGCCTTGCAAGACGTACTAGCTGGGCGCGTGGTTATTGACCCAGAAGTGCAATTTAACCGGCGCACGGTGGCCGCCGATTTACTGCGGCAAATTAGCGCGGATGAACGCCCATGGGTGGAACGTGTGTTAGAAAATTTAAACACGCTCACGCCGCGCGAGCAAGATGTGGTGCAACGATTGGCGGCTTCGCACAACACAGAAGGCATTGCGCAAGCGTTAAGCGTAACGCCCAAAACGGCTGAGAATTACATCACCAACGTGTATGACAAGTTGGGCTTGAATGAAATGGGCCGCACTGCCTCGCACTTGCGGAAAGTGGTAGTGTTAGCCAAGGCGTGCATGATGCATGAGTTGAAGGGGTAGTTGTGATTACAGAAAGAGTAGTGTCATACCCGCGAAAACGGGTATCCATTAGTAGCGAAGTGGACTCCCGCTGGCACGGGAGTAACGGGGTTAAGACGAGCGCGCCATGACTCCGCCCCGCCGCTCACTGCTTCCACTGCTTGGCCTGCTGGCGTTTTTAGGTTTGCTCAGTGCCATCAACTTGGCGCGAGATTTGGGGCAACCGTTTGGTGCCCTCCACGTGTACCGCAACCAAGCCGAAAATGATTGGCGCATTGAAGCCTCCACGCCGCCGTGGTGGGAGGTGATTGCGCAACTAGGTTTGCGCTACGATGATGTGCTGTTAGCGCTAAACGGGCAACCGTATAGCACCAACGCGCGCGCTGTTTTTGCACAGACGGCCCAAAACGGTGCGGCCACGCTTCCGCTCACGGTGCAACGCGGAGGAGATAAAATCACTTTCAACCTCCCCGTTGAAAATTTTTCTCTCAACCAATGGCTTGATCTAAAACTGCCGGATTTGATTAACGCGTTTGGCTTTTGGCTGTTGGCTGTGGCCGTGTATGTGGCCCGCCCACAAGAGCCCGTAAACCGTGCCTTTGCCATTGCGTTTGGCTTAGTGGCCGCCACGCTGGCGCTCACGTTAGAAGGCTTGTTCCCCGAAGGGGACGTGCTTACAGCCAGCCTGCGCGTGGCATGGGCCGTGGCCGTTTCATTCTTGGCCGCTGGCCTTTTGCACTTCAGCGCCTTATTTCCCGTAGCTTCGCGCCGCCTCACACCGCGTTTCATCCGCATGGCTTACGTCGCCAGCGGCCTCATGGCGGTGTTGTACGCTGGCACGTTCATTTTGCACTTTGCGGGCGTGCGCACGTCCGGCGTTTACGTGGTGATGGCGCTCGGCTTCCGCCTCACGTTGGGCGCGTTGGGAGTGGCCGTGTTGTACGCCATTGCGCGGCTGATGCACTTATATTTTCGCCCAGCCTCCACGCCACGCCTCAAACGGCAACTTGGTTTTTTATTGGCCAGCTTACTATTTGCTCTGCCCTTTGTGGCCGTGATTGTGGCGCGCACCCTCACGGCGGGCAGTCAAAGCTTCTTCTGGCTCCAACTTGATTTACGTTATTTAGCCTTGGCCGTGCCGCTGGCGTTTGCGTTTGTGATTCTGCGCTTCCAGACTTTTCACAGCGCACATCCGGTTTTGCTGGTGGTGGCGATTGTGGCCAGCAGTGCGCTAGTGGCTAGCTTGGGCACAGCGTTGTTGAGAACGGCTTTGCCGCAACTGGCCAGCCTGACTAGCGGCTCGGCCTTCTTCGTCATCTTCATCATGGCGCTAATTGTGGGCTCGTTTTGGAGCACACAACGTTCTTGGCAAGGCTCGTTCAATCAACTCTTCCGGCTAGAGCGTGGCACGTACGCCGCCGCGCGTGAAGTGGGGCAACAACTCATCACGCGCATAGAAGCCAGCACCCTGCCCGCCTCCATTGCCAAAGCGTTGGTGGAGAAATTGGAAGTGAGCCGCGCCGCCGTGTGGCAAAGCACCGCCGCCGGAAATTTTCAACTGGCCGCACAAGCCGGTGCACTGGCAGAAACGCCGCTTCCCGCGCAACTACCCGCAGTGCCCAGCCACGCGGCTCATACGCCGTTCCGCCCGTGGGCGGCCAACACACCAGATTTAGCCGAAATCCGCGCCCTATTCAACGCGCCCCGTTCCCAAACTTCCATTGAAGTGCTAGCGCCGCTATGGGCGGGCGGTGAACTGCTAGGCTGGCTGGGGCTTGGCGCGCGGAGCGATGATGACATTTTTGACGAAGCCGATTTGAGCGTGATTGAATTGGTGGCGCAACAAGCCGCCTTGTTTTTGCTGGCCGCGCAACAAGTGGAGCAACTGAAGCTAGTGCCCAATCAATTAGCGGCCGCTGAGGAGCGGGAGCGTTTGCGGATTGCGCAAGAACTGCATGACACTACGCAACAATTTTTGGGCCGCTTACCTTTTTACTTGCATGTGAGTCGGAGTGCCGTGCGCGCCAAACCGGAAGAAGCTGAAAGTTTGCTGGCCCGCGCCATTGATGAAGTGGAGGGCGCGGCGCAAACTCTGCGGCAAATTCGCCTTAATTTGGCCCCGCCGCAGTTGGCGCACAGCCTGCACACGCCGCTAGAAACGCTGATTGAAAACTTCCGCACGCGCACGCAACTCATCGTGCACGCAGAAATTCCGGCTGGCTTTGATAGCGCCCTGAGCACCGAAGCGCGACTGGCGTTGTATCGGGTTGTTCAGCAAGCGTTAGATAACGCGGCCGCGCACGCCCAAGCTAAAACCGTTACCATCACCTTTGCGCCACAAGCGGAGCGGCTAACGTTTTCCATTCAAGATGATGGCCGCGGCTTTAGCCCGGCTGACGCCGAAAATGCGCAAGCGCGCGGCTCATTCGGCCTAATTTCCATGCGCGCCCGCCTCACAGCCCTCGGCGGTGAATTAGAAATTACTTCCGCGCCGGGCGAGGGTACCAAAGTGCGGGGGTGGGTGTAAATCACCACCACTCTGAAGCGCTTACAACAAGCCTCACGCCTTCAACCGCACCATCTTCGCGTCCCATTGTGGGTCTGCGGAGACGGTAGCGGGGAAGCGTTGGCCGAAGTATTCAATTTCTAGTTGTGTGCCAAGGGCGGCGTACTCTATCGGCAAGTAGCCGTACACAATAAATTTGCCCACGCTGTAACCGTAATTAGCGCTGGTGACGTGACCCACACACTGGCCATTGGCAAAAATTGGCTCATTGCCCAATGCCACGCTGTGCGCATCATTCAGCGTCAAGCAACACAGTTTCCGTTTAAGGGACGCGGCCTTTAGTTTGGCGCTCGCTTCACGGCCAATAAAATCGCACACTGAGCCTGTCGCAGTGTCACGCTTATCCAGCTTCACCGTCCAGCCCAAGCCGGATTCATAAGCGTTGTGTTCGGTGTAAACGTCTCCACCCCACAGCCGGTAGCCTTTCTCCAGCCGCAAAGAATCAAACGCGCCCATGCCCACCGCCGTCAGGCCAAACTCCCGGCCCGCTTCCCACAAACGGTCAAACACCGGCAAAGCGGCATCCATGGGAATGTGCAGTTCCCAACCCAACTCACCCACGTAACTTAGGCGCAGAGCCAAAACGCGCGTGTAGCCAATCTCACTCCACTGCGCGGAGAAGTAGGGAAACCCTTCGTTGCTCACATCATCCCGCGTTACTTTTTGCAGAACTTTGCGCGCATTTGGCCCCCACAACCCTAGCGCCGTGAAAGAATCACTAATATCATTGACGGCCACCCCCTCCTGCCCCCAACTAGCTAACGCGTTTTGCACCCACACTTTATCTTGCGGAAGGGTGCCTTCACCAATAAACATCCAGAACGTATCGGCGGCCAAGCGGGCAACGGCCAAATCACGCCGCACGCCACCTTTGGGCGTGAGCCATGTGGTATACACCACACTACCTACCGGCTTATCCATTTGGTTACTGCACAAGTAATTTACAAACTGCACCGCGTGTGCGCCCCTCACTTCCAAAATAGAAAGGCCGGTCAAATCAAACAGCGCTACGTTCTCACGCGTGGCCAAATGCTCCGCGCCCTGAATGCGAGACCAATAATCATTGGCCCAGCCGGTGCGCGCCGGAATCCGCTCATCATATTGTTCTAGTAAACGAGCGTTATCTTCAAACCAGTTGGGCAATTCCAATCCGGCAAATACGGTGCGGTCTACATTCAAACTGGCCCAACGCGGCGCAAACGGGGAAACGCGCACATCACGCGGGAACGAGGGCGCTTTACGCGGATGAATAATGTCATACAGTTCGGCATAATTTTTGTTGCACACCACATCCATGTATTCGCGCGTGTTCTGGAACGGCTGGAAGCGATGCACATTGCACAACCGCATATCCCATTCGGCTTCGCCGTGTGTCAGCCACTCGGCCACGCTTTTGCCCACGCCGCCAGCGTGTGTGAGCCATGAACCTACGGCCACCCAAAAGCCCTGCACGCCGCTCTCACCAATCATGGGCAGGCCATCCACCGGAAAGGCAAACATGCCGTTAAAACGCGTAGTAAGTTTTGCGCCGCGCGTAGCCGGGAGCAACTCATTCACCACCGCCCAACTAGCCGCAAAATCTTCCGGCGTAAATTGGCGCAAAGCACTGCGGCCCACGGCGTACGGATTCACCGGGCGCGGCGCGTGGCGGTAGTTGCCAATGCCGTAGCTATCCCAATGCGGGCGGAAGTAAATGGCATGATCTAATGAGCGCGTAGTGGGCCAGATGATTTCATCTTCCTTGCGCGTCCGGTCAAAATTCTTCAACGCTTCCAGCGGCTCAGTGATGGCGTACTGATGTTCATAGGCCAGCAGTGGCAGTGAAACACCCACGCGGTCTCCCATCACTGGCCCCCAAATGTTGGTGCATAGCACCGCCGCTTCACATCCCAAACGCGGATGCTCTGGGTTGTTGGTGAGCAAAGCCGTAAGCCGCCCGTCCTTCACTTCCACATCCATCACTTCCGTGGCGGGCAAAAGCACTGCGCCAGAATCACGGAGCAAGGCACTGGCGAGATGCGAACCAGCCACAATGGCTGATTTGGGCACGAACAAACTGCCCACTATCGGCTTTTCATTTAGCAACGGCAGTTTGGCTTTGGTTTCTTGCGGCGTGAGCAAAAATGATTCCGTGCCAAAGCCACGCCCTTCACCGTTTAGCCGTTTCAAATCTTCCCAGCGCTCATGCGTCACGGCCAGTTCAAGGCCGCCCACGGCGTTGTAAGTATTGCGGGCCACATCAAACGCCGCCACACTCCGGTATAAATCGGAGCCGTAGGTACCCATCTGTGTAAGCAACTTGCTGTGGCTCAGCGCCACTACGCCGCCCGGCGCGTGAGAGGTGGAGCCATCATTTTCTTCAAAGTTACCTTTATCCACTACCAAAATATCGCGCCAGCCCAGCTTGGCCAAATGGTAAGCGGCACTCGCGCCCACAATGCCCCCGCCAATGATGATAATTTGATGATTTGTTGGCATAGATTTTTTGCGTATTGCGTATAGCGTATCCCGTAATTTCTACGGAATACGCTATACGCAATACGGTTCACATTTTACGCTTCACTCCAACACCGCTCTTCCCACCAACTCCAGCGCCGTATCACCAGAAGGTGGGTGCATTGGCCCAGCGCGTACATCACGGAAGTGGCGCTCCAAAGATAGCGCGGCGGTGATGCTAGCGCCGCCCGCTACCTTCAACGCTTTATCCGTCACTGTGTTGGCCGCCTCAGTGGCAAAGTGTTTGGCGGCCACAATCCGGGCATAAGCCGCTTCGCCATTTTTAGCTTCATCCCACACACTGGCCGCTTCCAACAATAACGCCCGCGCGGCCTGCAAGGCAATTTCAATCTCACCTATCTGGCGCTGAATGGCCGGCAGGGTGGCAATGGGTTTGCCCAACGCCGTTGGCACACGCTCCCGCGCATAAACAATCAGCGCGTTACGTGCCGCATACGCCGCACCCAAATATGTGGCCGTAATCAACATGGGGAACCACGCATTCTTAGCACTATCGCGCCCGCGTGCAATCAACTTTTCTGGCCGCAGGCTAACGCCGCGAAAATAGACATCATGGCTCTCACTGGCGCGCAAACTCAAGGCATGTTGCCATGTCTCAGTCCATTCAACGCCCGCCGTCCCTTGCTCAACCCAAAACACCGTTGGTTCATTTTCAAGGCGGGCGCGCACCAAAAGATGATCCAGATAACGCCCGCCCGTGGCCCACGTTTTGTGGCCGTGCAAACACCAGCCGTCCGGCGTGGCTTCGGCGTAAGTTTCGGGCAGGCCACCGCGTGAGGGGCTTCCCAGCAAAGGCTCACTGGCCACGGAATTAAAAATCTCGCCGCGCACGGCCCGCGCACAGAATTCAGCAAAAATGCTTTCTGGCCACGGGCACGTTTCTCGCGCATGGCCAAAAATGTGCAGTTGCATGGCGGCCACCATTGCTGTGGAAGCACTGCCTTGTGCCAGTTCAATCTGCGCTTCCATACACTGCCGAAGCGTAGCGCCTACGCCGCCAAAATCACGCGGCACGCTGGCGGCTAAGTAGCCGCTAAGTTTCAACGCCGCAATATCCGCCAGCGGCAGTTTCCCGGCCTTGTCCGCTTCATCGGCGCGGCTGGCAAATTCTTGGGCAAGTTTTTTGGCAATTTCAATTAATGGCATGGAGATCTCTCTCGCAACGCATGCTAAGAACGCAAGATTATTAACTGACCAGAAGCAAAGCAAGCTTGGCGTTCTTAGCGAGAGATAGGCCCAATCTTACCCCACCCAATGCCAACATTTACATACTGTTCCACCGTTGCCGAAACGCCCTACGCCGACTAAACTGCCTACGCATGACGGGCGAAACACTGGGCAAGTATCGGCTCACCACTCAACTTGGCACGGGCGGCATGGCCGAGGTGTACAAAGCCTACCAACCGGGCTTAGACCGGTACGTGGCCATTAAAGTGCTGTATCCGCATTACGCTGATGACAGCGGCTTTGTGGAACGGTTTGAGCGTGAGGCCGCACTCGTCGCCCGTCTGCGGCATCCTAACATTGTGCAGGTGTTTGATTTTGATGTGGAGGAAGGCCGCTATTACATGGTGATGGAGCTGATTGAGGGGCCAACACTCTCCACCGAAGTATACGAACGCATCCGCAACAACCCCAGCATCCACGCCGCCTTTTCCCCGATTGAAACAGTAAGTTTATTTGGTGCTCTAGCCAGCGCCGTAGATTACGCCCATACACGTAACATGGTGCACCGTGATTTGAAGCCATCCAACATCATGTTTACGGCGGATGGGCAAGTGGTGCTAACCGATTTTGGCATTGCCCGCATGATTGGCGAGGGCCGCCACACGCCTAGTGGCGGGCGGCCCGCCGGCACGCCGTTTTACATGGCCCCCGAAGTGTGCCAAGGCCAACCGGGTGATCATCTCAGTGATATTTATGCCCTCGGCGTGATTTTGTATGGGTTGATGACCAACCATGTGCCGTTTGAAGATGGCTCGCCGGATGAGATTATGCGCCAACATGCTGAGGCCGAGCCGCCCTCACCCACCAAATACAACCCAGAAATTCCCGCTGAAGTGGAACGCGTGATTATGCGCGCCTTAGCGAAAGCGCCTGAAAACCGTTATCAATCGGCGAATGCGGTGGCGCAAGCTCTGCGGGAAGCGCACAGCCTCTCACTCGAAGAACTCACACCATATTTGCCATTGGTGGCCGCACCTGAAACGCTCACAGTGTTGGACGGCGTTTCCACGCCCATGCTCACGCCCACGGTGGCACCTACGCTCACACTCAGTCAATGCCCCTACCGCGGCCTATTCGCCTTTCGGGAAGAAGATGCCGCCTTCTTTTTTGGCCGGGAAGATTTTACTGACCGATTGAGCGATGTGGTGGAGAAACGCAAGCTGGTGGGCGTGATTGGGCCATCCGGCAGTGGCAAATCTTCGGTGGTGTTTGCCGGCTTGGTTCCCCGTTTGCGGCAAGCGGCCACGTTGCGGCAAGCGCGCGGCCAAGCGTGGGCTTTTGCCAATTTACGCCCTAGTGCGCGCCCGTTTGAAGCTTTGGCCGCCGCGTTTGTTCCAGAAGATGCCGCTGACCGCGCGACGGATGTGCAAATTCTTTCCGGCGCGTTGCGCAGTGGCAGTAACAATTTAGGCGCCTGCACGCGGCAATACTTGGGCCAACACCCTGATGCCAGCCGTTTGTTAGTGGTGGTGGATCAGTTTGAAGAGCTGTTCACGTTGGGCGCTGAGCCAGATGTACGCCGCGCGTTTTTAGATGTTCTGCTAGAGGGCATGGCGCGCAATCCGGCACTACACATCATCTTTACCCTGCGCGCCGATTTTCTCAGCCAAGCATTTTCTCACCGCCCGTATGCCGATGCTTTGCAAGATTCAACACTCATCCTTGGCCCGATGACGCGGAGTGAATTAGGCCGCGCCATTGAAGAACCGGCGCGGAAACAAAGTGTGCGCTTCCAAAGCGGATTGATGGAACGCATTTTGGATGATGTGGCCGATGAACCCGGCAACTTGCCGCTGTTGGAATTTGCGCTCACGGCCTTGTGGGATAAACAAATTGCGCGGCAACTTAACCACGCGGCGTACGATGAGATTGGGCAAGTGGCGGGCGCGCTGGCGCGGTATGCCGATGACACCTATCAAGGGCTTTCACAGGCGCAAAAAGATCAGGCGCGCTCCGTGTTTGTGCAACTGGTGCGGCCGGGCGAGAACACGGAAGATACGCGCCGCCAAGCTACCCGCACAGAGCTCGGCGCAAACTGGCCACTGGTGCAAGAGTTAGCCAGCGCACGTTTGATTGTGACTAACCGCGAGCCAGATCATGAAGAAACGGCCGAGATTGTGCATGAAGCCCTCATCCGTAGTTGGGGCCGCCTGCGGGATTGGATGCGGGCCAACCGCACCTTCCGCGCGTGGCAAGAACGGTTGCGCGGCATGATGCAACAATGGGAAGTGAACAGCCGGGATGATGGTGCGCTGTTACGCGGCGCATTGCTAGTGGGCGCGGAAGGCTGGTTGGCGGAGCGGGAAGCGGAGATTGGCGCGGCAGAGCGCGAGTTTATTCGCACTAGCATCTCACTACGTGAAAAAGAAATGGCGGAGCGTGAGTAACAACGCCAGCGTGAGCTGGATACGGCCAAGCGGCTGGCCGAAGCAGAAAGCCGCCGTGCGGCTGAGCAAACGCAAATGTTCAACCGCGCCCGCCGCCGCACCGCTTTGGCCATTGGGGCATTTGTGGTGGCGGGCTTGGGCTTGTTGGCCGCGCTGATTTTTGTGTGGCAGGCCAACGCGCGCTATCAAGAAGCGCAAACGCTCATGGCCCGCTCGGTAGCCGCCAGCGCCCAAGTAGCCCGCACCACCGATGGGCAATTGGCGCTTCTGCTGGCCCTGCACGCCGCCACGCTCACCAACCCCGCAGAACCCAGCGCCGAGGCCGCTTTGCGTGACGCTCTACTCACCGTTGAGCCCACTCTACCCCTGCCCCCCTCCGCGCCAGAACTCATCACCCTTGCGCGCACCAAAACCGCCCGTCCCTTCACCAACTTAGAGTGTATGCAGTATTTGGGCACAAGTAGTTGCCCGGCGGGGCCGTAAACTAACTCATACACCTTGCGCGGCTGAGCGTAATTTTTGAGAGCGTCATACCCGCGAAAGCGGGTATCCAGCGCCTAAATAATGGACTCCCGCTTTCGCGGGAGTGACAGTCTGTGTAAGGCGAGTAGTTCATATAGTCCAAGGTCTCTAAAATAGCTAATAAATCTTCAAGGGAGAACAGGCGGGCTTCACTTTTTGTAGGTGCAGTTTTAACTGCCACCTATCCGCTTACTTCACCCACCACCACGCAATGGCGGCCACAATGGCGGCTTGCAGAAGCGTGGCTAAGCCCACAAACAAAAACGCGTGAAACCAAAACGTGAGCGGGACCAAGCGGATGAGCGACTCTGACCAGTAAAAAGTGTATGTGCCGGCCGCAAAAAACGTGCGGTGGAACAGTTCAAAGAATGTGTTGAAGCCCAAACCGATAAAGGCCACCAAGCCAATCAAAATTCCCCACGTCAGCGCGGAGCCGCCCAGCAAGCCAGAGCGCAAAGTTGTAGTTTGATTGAAGTATGTAAGCAAGCCAATGGCAATCAAACTCAAAATCCCGGCCAATGCCCACACATTCAACGCGCCCGTCGTCACGTTACGCACATCAATCAAATGTTGCACTTCACGGTCATTGTAAAAGTACGTGCAATCGCGCGCACCAAATTGGTTGCCGTAATCGGCGCAGGTTTCTACAGTAGGAGCCACCCAGCCCACCGACGCACGGCCTTCGTCTGAGAATTTCCAGGCTTCGGCGTTGCCCGCGTTGGGGTTGCTCATAATGTAATCAATGGAGCGCTTAGACCAATACAACCGGTCATCTTTGGTGAAACCGTAAAAATCATCCGGAAAGCCGGGTACGTTGTATTCAATTTCCGGGAAGGTGTGCGTCATCAGCAGGCGCACATTTGTTAGCGTTAGCACCAGCGGGATGCCAATAATCAGCACCCAGCGGCAAACCGTTATCAACCAATCAGGCATAGTTTTCATTTTAGTCTCATATGTCCACGAAGACACACGAATTAGCACGAAGGCACACGAAGAAACTTAGTGTACCTTTGTGAACCTTGGTGTGTCTTCGTGGAAAGAATCATTCAAACTGAGAAACACCACCGCGCAGGAAGAAATCTATCACAATTGAATTAGAGATAAATTCCACCGGCGCTAAATCATCCGTAAACACAATTTCAGACGCGGGCGTAGGTTGTAAATTGGCCACCGCCGTTTCTAACGCCGTGCGTAACAGGGGGTGAGCATCCGTGGGCAAGTTGGCCAAGTTCAAGCGTGAGAGTGAGCAACGAGAGAAGGAGCGATTGTCGCTCTCGGCGCTGAGGGAGAAAGAAAAAGAGAAGGAGAGCGAGAAGGACAAGGAGGTCAAGGGCTTGGCAGAGGAGCTGGA
>JAEURM010000059.1 GCA_016789245.1 Anaerolineales bacterium | reverse complement strand
GCGGGAACGTAAACGCTTTGCCATATTCCATTTCCATGCCAAATTCCTCCAAAGGAAACTAAAAGATAACGCTGACTATACGGGGCGGGGCGGGGCTTGGCAAGCACCCAAAATTCCCAAAAGTTTATTTCTCTTCGCCCGTCAGTGGGTCAACGCCGGTTTCCAAAGCACCAGTCGCTAACTTTTGCCGCGCGGCTTCCACATCCGTTAAGTCTAAAGGAGAGAGCAGGCCGCGTTGATTATTCTGCACAGTGATGGTGATGCCACCGCTGGCCACGGAAAACGGTTGCTGGCCGCTTGGGGTTTGCCCGGCTTGCCAGTTTTGCAAAGCCGTGGCCAATGCACTGCCGTAATCCAGCGCCACGTTGGCCAGAAAATTCTCACCCGCTTCTGCAATTACGCTAACGTTTTTGGTGGCTAACGCTTCTAACGCGGCCGGGGCATAACCGCCGGGCGCTACCCAAAACACATCCGCGCCCAACGCCACAAATCTCAGCACGGTGGCGCTCACGGTCGGCGCGTCGGTAGTGGCGGGCAAATCCACTAAATCCATTTGGCACTTAGGGCACACATAGCGCACGCCGGCCGTAAAACCATTGCGGTATTTTTTGCCCGCACTTGTACTGGGGTCACTCACCACTGCCACGCGCTCCAACTCAGTGGCATGAGCGGCCAGCACGCCCGCCAGAAAACCGGCTTGGTCTTCGCGGGAGGCTGGCCCGCCCAACACTAGCAAGTTGGCGGGAACTTCGCCGCTGGCTGTTCCTTGCGCAATGATAAAAACATTCGGGTTGGTGCGCGCTAGTTCAGCGGCTTGCGGGCTAGCGGCCTCATCCAAAATTAATGCTTGTGCGCCTTGCGCCACCAACGCTGAAGCTTCTGCGCCTTCATTCAACGGCAGGGCCAAGTTGCCCGTAATGCGGCGCACCGTGTTCAGCCACGCTTCATCCGTGCCCACCACGCCCACCGTGCGCGTGCTCTCCGGCGTGGCGGATGGTTCACTAGTGGGCGTTGCGTCTATCACGCCAGAAGCGGTAGGCGTGCTAACAATGATGTTGGGCGTGGGTGGCGCGGGCGTAAGGTTGGGCGTGGGCGTAGCCGTGCACGCCGCGGCTAAAACTAAAAGCGTGCTAGTTAGCATGCGCCGCAGAAATAAAGACATGATGGTTACTGGTTCTTAGTTATTGGGGAATTAGAGATTTGGGGCGGCGTTACGCAACACGCAATACGCATCACCCTTCGGTAGGCTCAGGGCAAGCTGTTTCACGTCTCATCCGCCGTCCAAGAGCGCGTGTTTTCATCACCGCCGGAGGTGGGCGTGTTGGGGTTGTAGTCTTCATCCGCGCCAATCACTTCGCGTTGTTGGGCGCCGGGTTTGGCGGGGCCAATAATGCCTTTTTCTTCCAGCACATCAATGAGTCGCGCGGCCCGCGTGTAGCCAATGCGCAAGCGGCGTTGCAAAAGCGAGATGCTGGCCTTCTTCATTTCACGCACAGCCTTAATGGCTTCCGCCAACAATTCATCTTCACCATCTGGCTTGCCCAGCGGCTCACCAAATTGCGCTGGGTCCCACAGTTGCTTTTGTTCAATGGCGGAGGGCGTAAGGTTGGAAACGCCCTGCCGCACGCCCGTAATGGGCGGCGTGCTCATGGGGCCAAGCGTGGGGCGCACGCCCGGGCCAACGGCCACAAAATTATCTGTGTTCACGGGCGTGCCCACTGGCGGCGTTACGGCGGTATCACCCACGTTGGTGGTGTGCGCTTCAAAGCCGCGCGCGCCCTTCCAGTAACGCGTCAGCCGTTGCAGTTCGGTATCAGAAACGTAGATGCCTTGCGAACGGATGGGCGCGGGCGCATCCGGCGGCTGGAAGAGCATATCACCGCGGCCCAGCAATCGTTCCGCGCCCGGCTGGTCTAAAATCACGCGTGAGTCTGTGCCGGAAGCTACAGCAAAGGCCACGCGGCTCTTGAAGTTGGCTTTGATCAGGCCAGTCACCACATCCACGGAGGGGCGTTGCGTGGCCAGAATCATGTGAATGCCTGTAGCGCGGGCCAACTGCGCCAAACGGGTGATGATGCGCTCGGTTTCATCTGGGGCCATCATCATCAAATCGGCTAACTCATCAATGATGACGATGAGATAGGGCAATTTCTTTTCGCCGTTGGCTTTGGCGCGTTCGTTGTAATCAGTGATGTTGCGGCCACCAATTTTGGCAAATTTGCGGTAGCGCTCATCCATCTCACGCATCACCCATTGCAGGCTGGCTACCACGCGCTCCAGCTCCACCACCACCGGCATGGCCAAATGTGGAATGCCGTTGTAACCCGTTAGCTCCACGCGCTTCGGGTCCACCATCAGAATCTTCAAATCATCCGGCGTGTTCTGCAAAAGCAAAGCGGCAATGATGCCGTTGACGCACACGCTTTTACCAGAGCCAGTGGTGCCCGCAATCAGCATGTGCGGCATGGAAGCCAAATCGGCCACAATGGCCGAGCCAGAAACATCTTGCCCCAACGCCAGCCGCAGTGAGCCGTGCAGGTTATCAAATTGCTCGCTCTCCATCACATCGCGCAAGGCCACCAACGCCGCGCTCTCGTTGGGCACTTCAATGCCCACGTAACCTTTGCCCGGCACTGGCGCTTCAATGCGGATGCTTTTAGCGGAAAGCGCTAACGCCAAGTCATCGGCCAGCGCAGTGATTTTGCCCACTTTAACTTTGGTGCGTTTGCCGCCGCGCGTCTCCACAAAATCCGGCTCCACGCCAAATTGGGTGATGGTGGGGCCACGGTTAATCTCCACCACTTTTACCGGCGCGCCGAACGAAGCCAGAGTCTGCTCAATGATTTGGACGCGCTTCCGGTCAAACCCATCATCCGCGCCGCTCTCCGTGCCGTTCTCCAAAATCTCTTCCATCTGTGGCAGTTCCCATACTTGCTCACCGCCAATTACCAGTGGTTGATCATAAGCCGGGTTAGGCGTGTTGGCGGCGGGTGGCACAATAGGCGGTGCGGTGGGCGCTAGTTTAGATGCGTTGTTAGCGGGCGCGGCTGGCCGTCTGGCTTCGGCGGATGCGGCCACAGGCGGCGCAACCGGGCGCGGCTGAGCATTCTCCGTGGGCCGCCGGTTGATGGGCGGCAGTGGCTGGGTGGGCGGCTGGCCGCGCAAATTGCGGAGCACACTAGAAAACAGCGCCACCAGCTCTGGAACGGAAAGGCCGAGTGTAAACACCACGGCCAACAGCCACCACGCCACCAGCACCACAAACGTGCCTAGCGCTCCCAGTGCGGCAAATAATGCAGATAGAAAGAGCGCGCCCACAAAGCCGCCGCCCTCGCCCGCGCGCGCCATGGGCCAAATTTGCTCGGTGGTGGGAGCGGCGTAAAAGTGCAGGCTCACCAGCAGGGCCAAATACAGCAAAATAATGCCCGTCAGCCGCTCAAATTCCACGCGCGGCAACTTATCGCCAAATTTTCGCAGAACAATCCAGCCACCCACCACAATCAGGCCAATGGGCAAACCAAAGCGGCCCCAACCGGCAATTTGGCTGAGCATATTCAGCCACGCGGCCAGCAGTGGGCTTTGGTCAGCACTAAACAAGCTGAACAGCGAGAGCAGGCCAATCACAATCATGATAATGCCCACAATATCCAGCTTCCGGTCTAGAGACATGCCCGGCTCGGGTAGGGGCATTTGCTCGGGTTGAGCGGATGAGCGTGGGCGGCCACTGCCACTGGCGCGCGGCTTGGTTTTACCCTTGCCTTTGCCCTTAGCTGGTGGCTTGCCACGGAATAAATTACCTAAAAAACTCATGGTGAGGGATTATAGCGCAAATGTTTCATTGGGCTAGGGAGGAGGGGGAGAAAGAGAATTGGGGGATTAGAGAATAGGTTATTCGTTATTGGTTATTGAGGGCTTTGCGGTAAAAGTCCGTTCAGTTTTTTTACGGCTTATAGCCCACCAACACCACGCCGATGATGCACAACACGATGCCAACGAGGTTGACGGTGCTTAATTGCTCACGGAGCAGAAAGACGCCGAGGCCCACGAGAGCGAGATTGATGATGACGCCGGTGATGAGGTTGCCCGTGCTCAAGTTCCAGCCGGAACGGTACATGAGCAAAAAGCCCAACTCAATGAGAAAGACCGAAACGGCGAGGGCGAGTTGAAGCCAATTCAGTTGGCGCACTTGCTGGCCAAGGCCGCCCTCTGAAGGAAAGAATGGAAGCAGGATAACGCTCAACGCTAGCACCGCCACGTAAATGCCGATGATGGACACCACCGGATTGATGGAAACGGGCACGCGCTTAACAAAAAACTGGTAACCCACTGCGCCAATAATGGCAATGGCGGCGGAAAGGTAAAACATGGAGGAGTTCTTTCTAGGCATGGAAACAATTAAGACCTGTCAGGTGGCGCAAGCGGAGGCTTGAAAGTTCAGGCAACTATGTGCGCCACCTGACAGGTCTGGTTTACAAGTTTGAAACTTTAACCAAATGAACAACGTTATGCAGGCAACATTCATCTAAGTTTGGCACAATCCTAGCATGAAAAAATACAGCTTACTCTTAATGATAGCTTTGGCCGCGTGGGCGGTGTGGCCCTCCACCGCGGCCAAAGCCACAACTTCCAGCCCGGAAAATATTGAAAGTTTTGGCACGCTCTCCCCACAAACAGGTTGGGTGCTGATGGGCCAGCAAGTATATTGGACGGAAAATGCGGGCGCGGTGTGGCATGAGGTGGCCTTGCCGGAAACGGGCGGCGCAAAAATTGCGGCGGCTAGTTTTATTGCGGCGGAGCGCGGCTGGCTGGTGCTAATAACGGCAAATGAAGTGACGCAACCCACTTACACTTTAGCCTACACAAAAAATGGCGGCGGCGCGTGGGAACTTACGCCGCTGGAACTTTTCTCGGCGGGTGACCCGGCCGCTTACGCGGAAAACGTTCATTTGCAATTTCAAGATGCCCAGCGCGGCTGGTTGAATATCAAACGCGCCACCAGTTCCAACTTCAATCTGCAATCTAATTTTTATACCGAAGATGGCGGCGCAACGTGGAAGGTTACAGATGAAGCGCCGAGCGTGGCGTTGGATTGGAATTTGGAGCAGAGTGGGCGGTGTGAGGGCGGCGTGTGTGAGCTGGAAACACGCTTGCGCCAAAGTGAAAGCGGCGCAAATATTTCACTGCCGCGCGGCGCAGAGGGCGTACGGCGCACTTTGCTGGCGGCCAAAAGTTCAAACGTGCCAGAAGCGCCCGCCAGTAGTCATCAGCGTTGGGTAACACTAGTGGGCCAAGCGTTTGATAGTTGCACCATGCCCACAGCGGAGCAAATGCAAGATTGGTGGACGAACAGCCCGTACGGCACTTGGAATTTGTATATTGGCGGTTCCGCGCGCGCCAACTGTGGCACGCTGACGGCGGATTATATTGCGCGGCTGGCGGTGCAGGGTTGGTGGTTTATTCCCACATGGGTTGGGCCACAGGCGGCGTGCTCAGGTTTTTCTAGCCGCATGAGCAGTAACCCGGCCACCGCGTATACGCAAGGCAAAACCGAAGCGGATTTGGCCATGAACCGCGCGGCGGAGTTGGGCCTGACGTTTTCTAATAAGAGCGGCACGATTATTTATTATGATTTGGAAGCGTACTTCCCACCGGCGGGCGATACCACCTGCCGCGAAGCCGCGAAAAGTTTTATCAACGGCTGGACGGAGCAACTGCGGGCGAACGGCAACCAAGCCGGGGTGTACGGCACGCCATGTACATCTTATTTGAGCGATTTTGTGAGCATTACTAATGTGCCGGATGCGGCGTGGATTGCGGCGTGGTATTTGGATAGTTATGACCCCACCGCTACGGTCTGGCTCGGCTCATCGGCCGTGTGTCTGTCTAATTCTTTGTGGGTGAGCGGCCAACGTTTGCGGCAATACGCAGGTGGCCACAATGAAACGTGGGGCGCTACGACCATCAATATTGATAGCAATGTAATGGATGGCCGTGTGGCGGATATTCGGGATTCAACATCTATTACGCAAGCGGTGCAGTTGTATCGCAATGCGGATTTTGTGGATGCTACGCTGTGTGTGGCTACCCAAGCTGGCTGGCTAAACTTGAGCAGTTGCGGCGCAGATTGGAATGATGCAGTGTCTTCGCTCAAGATTAAGCCGGGCTGGTCTGTGCGCGTGCACCGCGATACAAACTTGACTGGCCCGAGTAAATGCTACATTCTGAGTGACCCGGATTTGACGAATGATAAGTTGAGTAATAACGGCGCAGTGAATGACCAAATTTCATCCCTCAAGGTGATGAACAATACTTGGTGCCATGACCAGTTTTTGTATTTGCCTTTGATGAGTAGATGAGACTCTTAGTACGCGGACGCTTCGCGCACGGATAGGACGGAAGGCACGGAAGTTTAACCAAAAGCAATCTGTGAAATCCGTGTTATCCGTGTACTCACGCATGGAATCTTTGGAGTGCTTTGTAAACTGCATCCGTGCCAAAGTCTAGCGCCTCGGCAGGAATGCGCTCATCCGCCGCGTGCACGGTTTGCGCAAACTTAAAATCCGGCGGCAGGCGCATGGGCAAGAAGCCGTACGTTTGAATGCCCAGTTTGGCAAAGTGCCGCCCATCCGTTACGCCGCTGAGCATATACGGAATAGGGATGCCCTCCGGGTCAGCTTCTTTCAACACTTTGGAAAGCGTCTCAAACAGCGCCATGTTTGGCTCAGGTGGGCCGGGGTCATAAATCACCACTTCTACTTCGGCCAGCCGGCCCAAAATGGTTTGCAGTTCGCGCACCATCACCTCCGGCCCAAAGCCCGGTAGCAAGCGCCCATCCAAATCTAAAACAATTTCACTGGGATGCACGTTGAGCTTTTCTCCACCTTTGAGCATGGTGGGCGAGGCAGTGTTGTGCAGGATGGGATCAAACACGCGCGCGGGTTCGCCCACCATATCCAAAATGCCATCCGCCAGAGCGGGATTGGTGAGCTGGCGCACGGCGGGGCCAAGCGGCGCACTGAGCGCGTTGGCAATGCTTTCAATCATTTGCTTGGCCACGGGCGTTACGTGCACGGGCAAACGTTTGCGCTCCAAACGGTACAGCACACGGGAGAGCTTAGCCATCGCGCCGCCGCGCAGAGGCATGGAGCCGTGCCCGCCCGGCCCGCGTACTGTCAGCCGCGTCCAGCAAATTTGCTTCTCTGCCAGCATGATGGGATAAAACCGCTTATTGCCAAAGTGAAAGGAGAAACCGCCAAACTCACCCAGAGCATATTTAATGCCCTGAAATTGTGTGGCGTGGTTATCCACCAAATACTTTGCGCCCACAAAGCCGCCCGCTTCTTCATCGCTCACAATGCATAACACCACATCGCCAGGCAAGCTCAGCCCTTGCGCCTTGGCGCGTATGAAGGCGCTGATGAGCATGGCCACGCCGCCCTTCATATCTAATGCGCCGCGCCCCCACACATAGCCCTCGTGCATCTCACCGGCAAACGGTGGATGTTGCCACGCTTGCCCGGCCGTTGGCACTACATCCACGTGGCCGTACAACAAAAGCGGTGGCGCTTCTCCGCGCCCACTCAGCCGCGCCACCAAGTTGGGCCGCTTGTCATCCTGCGCCAAAATAGTGGATTCAATGCCCGCTTCTTTCAGCACTTGGGCAATGTACGCAATGCACGCGGCCTCGTTGCCGGGCGGGTTCGTCGTATCAAAGCGGATGAGGTTTTGGAGGAGGGTGGTGGGGGTGAGCATGGGATTTCGTATTGCGGAGCGCGTAAAATTCAACCTGAATTTCACGAATACAGTTTCGTGAAATTTGTGTAATTCGTGTTGAGCCTTAATAAAGATAAAGTAACCTAAGGGGAATTATACTCGGCACTTACCCTCACCAAACAGCCAGTGGCACGCGTGATGCAGATGAATACAATCCGCGCCATTGCTTTAACGCGGAGTAAAAGATGAATATAGTGCTGGAAATTGTTCTGCGGCTACTGGCCTTTGGCGTGGGCTGGTGGCTGGCCTATTTAGCCGTGCGGTGCGCCCTGCGCACGTTTGTACTGCCACGCTCCGCACCAGACCCCATCACCCGCATTTATTTCCGTGCCGTACGCCGCCTGTTCAACTTGCGCATAAAACAACTTAAGACGTTTGAGGAGGTGGATGGTGTACTGGCCATGTACGCGCCCGTCACCCTCTTCTTTTTGCCAGTGGTGCTTTCCACGTTGATGGGCTTGGGCTTTGCCTTTGTCTTTTATGCGTTAGGCGTGCCCTTGGAACAAGCGTTGATTGAGAGCGGCTCCACTCTGCTCACGCTCGGCTTCTTTGTGCCCACGCAATCACCGCTCATTTCCATTCTGGCGTTCTTAGAAGCCTCCGTGGGCGTAACTTTAGGCGCGTTGTTAATTTCTTACTTGCCCACCATGTACTCCGCGTTTTCCAACCGCGAGACGCTGGTGAACTTGCTAGAAACGCGCGCCGGTTCGCCGCCTTCCGCCGTGTATATGTTTGAGTTGGCGTTTCCGTTGGGCCGCATGGATCATTTGAATGAACTGTGGCGCGAGTGGGAGATTTGGTTTTCGCAGTTAGACGAAACGCACACGTCACTGCCGGTGCTGGCTTTCTTTCGCTCGCCTCAGCCGCACCACTCTTGGGTTACGGCGGCCGGCGCGATTTTGGACGCCGCGGCGCTTTACTCGTCCGTGCTGAACTATCCCTCAGACCCACAAGCGCGGCTGTGCATCCGCGCCGGTTATCTGGCCCTGCGCCACATCTGTGATTTCTTTGTTATCGCTTACCACCCAGACCCGCACTTTCCAGCGCAACCCATCAGCGTAACGCGGGCTGAGTTTGATGAAGCCGTGGAGCGGTTGCGTGTGGCCGGTTTGCCCCTCAAAACTGATTTAGAACAAGCATGGGCAGACTTTGCTGGCTGGCGCGTGAATTATGACGCCACGTTGTTGGCGTTGTGCGCGCTTGTTACTGCACCGCCTGCGCCGTGGAGCAGTGACCGCGCCAAAAAGTGGCGGCCAGCCCCGCTCCTCAGCACCCAAGTGCTGGACTTTAATGATCCGAACGGTTTATCCTAAGCCTCTGCGAAATTAGCTTTCTGTTTAGGTCAGGCAGGCCGGAGAGGGCCGATTGCGGGCGTGATAGGTTTTGCCACGTTTCCAGTGATAGAATCCCTCCCGTTACCGATTAGGAGTTAGCATAATGACTGATGCCCCCAAACTGTTACAACCCGTGCGCCCGGTTGGCATTGCTGGTTATGGTGCGTATGTTCCGCGCTACCGCCTGCCCGCCAGCGAGGTGGCCCGCGTGTGGACGGAAAATACCAACGCCCTACCAATTAAAGAAAAAGCCGTGCCCGGTTTAGATGAAGATGTGGCCACCATGTCTATTGAAGCGGCCCGCAACGCCCTG
>JAEURM010000058.1 GCA_016789245.1 Anaerolineales bacterium | reverse complement strand
GGGTGATGCGTTGATTCAGCGGCATTGGGTGGAAATTCCAGAAAGCTGGCCAGCCGGCGCACATTTCCGGGTAGGGTTGTATGCTTTAGGCGGCGAGCAAAACCGGTATCTACTCCCAACCGGTGATGATTACTTTGGGTTTGGCCGCTGACATAGCTCTGTAGCCCGTAAATCCTAGTTACTACTCCATTGACTCCACCTAGCACGGGTGATAACATTTCCGCCGCCAAAACCATAGCCTAAATTTCAGGCGCTCTTATCCAGAGAGGCAGAGGGACCGGCCCAATGAAGCCTCGACAACCCGGCCCGCAAGTAATTGCGGCGCACGGGTGCCAAATCCGGCAGTGGCGAAACTCACTATTTCGCGTTTCTGGAAGATGAGAGGGTCAATCCGTTGAACGTTTTGCCCCTTGCTGTGTGCCGCCCGCGTATGGCGCACAGGCCTGAAGGGGCTTCATTTTTATAAAGAACCTATTTCGAGATGGGTTCTAAAGGAGTAAGAGAAAGTGTCTACCACGTTCATGTCTTCGCCGAAACTGATGTTTACGTCAGAATCGGTCACGGAAGGGCATCCGGATAAAATCTGCGACCAAGTGAGTGACGCAGTGTTGGACGCCTGCTTGGCCCAAGACCCAATGAGCCGCGTGGCCTGCGAAACGGCCACCAAAACCGGTTTTGTAATGGTGCTGGGCGAAATCACCACCCAAGCGTTTGTGAATTTTGATGAACTCATCCGCAAAGTGGTGAAAGAGATTGGCTATGACCACAGTGATAAGGGTTTTGACGGCAACACCTGCGCCGTGCAGGTGGCAATTGCGGCCCAAAGCCCGGATATTGCGCAGGGCGTAGATTCTGCGTTGGAAGTGCGCGACCAGCACAGTGAGGCCGAAATTGAAAAGGTGGGCGCGGGCGACCAAGGCATGATGTTTGGCTATGCCTGCAATGAAACGGAAGCGCTGATGCCCATGCCAATTTATTTGGCGCATAACCTCAGCCGCCGGTTGGCCGAAGTGCGCAAAAATGGCATGTTGCCGTGGCTCCGGCCCGATGGCAAAAGCCAAGTAACGGTGGAATATGCGTACGGCAAGCCGAAACGCGTGGATACCGTGCTCATTAGCACTCAGCATGCCCCAGAAATTAGCCAGCACGAAATTCGGGACGCCATTATTGAATGTGTGATTCAGCCCGTCATCCCGGCGGAATTGCGCGATGAGGCCATGCGGATTTTTGTGAACCCCACTGGCCGCTTTGTGATTGGTGGCCCGATGGGTGACTCGGGCGTAACGGGCCGCAAGATTATTGTGGATACCTATGGCGGCATGGCCCGGCATGGCGGTGGCGCGTTCTCTGGCAAAGACCCGACGAAGGTAGACCGCTCAGCCGCGTACGCCGCGCGCTGGGTGGCCAAGAACGTGGTGGCGGCCGGTTTGGCTGACCGGTGTGAAATTCAGGTGGCGTACGCCATTGGCGTGGCCAAGCCGCTAAGTGTGAACGTGGAAACGTTTGGCACGGGCAAGATTGCCGATGAGAGGATTGCCGAGCTGATTAGCCAGCACTTTGATTTGCGGCCGGGCGCCATCATCCGTGATTTGGATTTGCGCCGCCCCATTTACCGCAAGACGGCGGCGTACGGCCACTTTGGCCGCACCGATATTGAAGCGCCGTGGGAGAGTACCTCCCGCGCCGCCGCCCTGCGCAAAGCCGCTGAGCTGTAAGTTCACCACTTTATCTTTGCAAACCCTAAGGGTCTTTAAGACCCTTAGGGTTTTTGTTTAATTCGGTATTGAACCAAGTATGATACAACTGGGCCTATGAAATTTTCTCAATTAGCTAAAACTACATTAGGCGCGCTCACCGCTTTAGGCGGCGTGGCGTTGGCGTATGTGGTTTTGCAACCTCGCCCGCGCCGCACCTATGCGCACCCACATGAATTAATTACGTGGCCGGAAGCCGAAGCCGAGGCCCGCGCGCGCTTTTTGCCGCTGGCGGGCGGCGTGAATTTTAGAGATGCGGGTGGCTACCTCACCGCCGCTGGCCGCCGCGTGCGCCGAGGCAAAATTTACCGCGCCGGTAACTTGGCCCATCTCACTGAAGCGGATTTAGTGGCGCTAGAAAATTTGGGCGTGCGCTGGATTTGTGATTTGCGCACGGAGCGGGAAATTGTGATTGCGCCAGATAAGGTGCCGAGCGGTGCGGTTTACCAAAACCTGCCGGCATACCAAAAGGCGAGTACACGAGAATGGCTCTCCACACTTTTCTTCCGGCGGGCGGAATTGGATGAAGTGATGGCCGAAGGCTACGTGCGGCTGGCCACGCAACGCGCCGAAATTTTTGGGCAGGCGCTGACCCAATTGGCCGACCCCAATTATTTGCCGGTAGTGTTTCACTGCATGGCGGGCAAAGACCGAACGGGCATTGTGGTGGCGTTGCTTTTGCATATTTTAGGTGTGCCGGAGGCAACCATTCTGGCCGATTACACGCTGAGTAACATAGACTTTGACCGTATCTTAGCCGTGACGCAACACGATATTAAGCGCATGGCTAGCATAGGCATTAGTGAGAATGAGATGCGGCCAATTATGAGCGTGCATGTGAGCTACCTGCGCGGGTTGTTTCAATACTTGCGTGGGCAGTATGGTTCTATTGAAAATTACTTGCGCGGGCCAGCGGGCGTAAGTGAAACAACCATGGCCCGCCTGCGTGAGAACTTGCTGGAAGCGTGAAACAAAAAACCGGACGGCTCTTCAAGAGCCGTCCGGTTTGCTTTAGAGGCCGTATCAGCAATAGCCCTTCGCGGGCTACCTCAAGTTTTAGGGATTGCAGATTTCAATAGCCCGCGAAGGGCTGACTGTAACTTATTGCCCGCGCGCGTACCAAATTGAGCCGGGCGTATCATAGCTAAAGCCCTCGCCCCAAATTAAGTGCGTAGTGCCTTGGTCATCAATATCTATTTCATAGTAATCGCCAAACGGGAAGCGGAAGCCATCACTGAAAATGTAGGTGTAACCACTCACGAACGTGGATAAGTCTACTTCGGCAGACCAACTGGTGCCGCCGTTGGTGGAGCGGCGATAGTACGTGTTCCAACGGTCTAGGCCGCCTGCGCGTGTATCCATCCAAGAGACGCGCACATCCC
Organism: Anaerolineales bacterium; assembly: GCA_016789245.1. The sequence continues at coordinate 6,335 of JAEURM010000058.1, read as the reverse complement.
CGTTGCCGGTGGCCGCAATGGCCGGAAAATTGTGATGCTTGCCGGTTGGCGCAGTGGAAACTTCTTGCTTGGCAGACCAAGTGGCGCCGCTGTTGGTGGATTTGGCGAAGTAAACACGATTGGGGCCTTTGGTTGTGGAGCTACTGTTCCACAATGCGTACACATTGCCGGAGGTATCAGACGCTAACACCAATTGTGCGCCTAAGTACGCCCAGCCACAACTATACGCCGCGCAATCCGGCGGTGCTTGAGAAACATCCAGCACAGAATTCGTCCAAGTAGCGCCGCCATCAGTAGAGCGGCTGACGAACAGATTCACTTTGCCTTTGGCCCCGCCATTTTGCTCATAACCCGCCCAGCCGTACACAATGGTGCCGTTCGGCAGAATGGTGCCGCCGCCTGCCAGTGACCAGCCTAGTTTGCCGTTAGGGTTTATCTGCGTTTGCGTGAATGTTGCACCGCCATCGGTGGAAACGGAAGACCAAATTTTTTGCGCGTGATTGAACACCACCGCCACTTGCTGGCCGCGTACCGCCAATATTGGTTTATCGGTGCCCGCGTTTGTGCTATCAGCAGTCACCACGCTCCACGTCACACCCCAATCGGTAGATTTAGCCACCGCAATATCACTCTTGTTGTTTTGCAACCAAGACGCAAACACGGTGCGGCCATCCACCGGATCGACTACGATTTGCGCATCCCACTGGCCGGTGCCGGGCGCGGCAATTTGGCGCGGCGCGCCCCACGTTTGGCCCCGGTCATTGCTTATTTGCAAAATCATGGTGGGGCTGGGGCAGGTGGCACAGCCGGGCACGCCCAAGTATTGCGGGTACAGCATATACACATGGCTAAACTGGTCAGCGGCGATGGCCGGCTCCCACTGATCACCTACGGTGTAACCTAAACGGGTTTGCGGCGTAAATGCGCCTACGGCTTTGGGCACGCTGATGGAAGCCACGCCCTGTGCCTGCACCACGCCGCTTTGCACCCACCCACTGCGGCGCAGGCCTTTGGCCTTCATATTTTCCACCAGTGCCGGGCCGGGCATGAGCAAAGCCGCCAACATGGCCAACACTAGCACGGCCAACATGGAAATCACACGTGCAGAGGACGGGGATGTTTTCATTTTTGCTCCTTGAGAGGTTGTGAGGAATAACGCTGGCGGAAGTGTAATCGGCTTGAGGGCGGGCGGCAAATCTCTGTGCGCCGGTTTCTTACGTTGAGAAAACTTTATTCTTCAGTTTGGGTGACACTCAAAGACTCATATTTATCTCAGACAAAACACATCTAAATCCCGTTATACTAACGGGTACGTAGCTAATTGTTTTAACCAAAATGCTCATCAGTGCGTGCCGTTCACCGTTGGCGTGAACGCTTTCCTTGCCGTTTTTTGCACAGGCCAATGCTCAATTCCTCTGCAACATCTGCCCCCACTTGGCGCTCAAGATTAAGCCTGCTGATAAACCGCGTGCGGCGTGTGGCTCCGTTTTTGGGCGGCGTGCTGGCCGCTCTGCTAGCCGTGTGGGCGTACAACTGGTTAGCGCCCGGCCCCGCACCCCTCACCCAAAAAGATGTGAATGACGCTATTGCTTCCGCGATGGCCTCCGCCACGCCGCCGCCCAGCCCTTCTTCCATCGTGTATCAAATCATCCATCCTTCGCTCATCTTAATTGAAACGGAGCGGGCGAACGAGCAAGGCGGCTTGGGCAGTGGGGTGTTGGTAACTGAAGCCGGCGATATTCTCACAAGCCTGCATGTGGTGGCCAACGCTGAAAAAATTACGCTGACGTTTGCGGACGGCACGCGCACGGAAGGTGTGGTGGTGGCCGAGCAACCGGAGAATGATATTGCCGTGGTGCGTGCCTTTGCCTTGCCGCAAGTGTTGGTGCCGGCCACGCTGGGCAACCCCAACGCTTTGCACGTGGGCGATGAAGCGTTTGTAGTGGGCAACCCGTTTGGGCTGTACGGCTCCATGAGCGCGGGCGTGATTTCTGGTTTTGAGCGGCGCTTTAAGCCAGAGACGGGCGGGCAAACGCTGGAAGGGCTCATTCAAGTGGATGCCGCCATCAACCCGGGCAACTCCGGTGGCCCACTGCTCAACCGTTACGGGCAAGTGGTGGGCATTGTCACCGGCATCGTTAATCCCACCGAGCAGGAAGTGTTCATTGGCATTGGCTTTGCTGTGCCGATTGATGTGGCTGGGGGTGCGGCGGGGTTACCATCCTATTAGTCTTATAGTTGACTGGTCAGATAGTCAGATGGTCGGATAGTCACTGACCACCGGACTACCCGACCATTCGACTGACACGGAGTTCCTGATGACCTACAAACCCACTGAGACCAGCTTGCCGATGGAACGTGTGCTGTATGAAGTGAAGAAAATTATTGTGGGGCAAGACCATTTGCTGGAGCGGCTGGCGGTGGCTTTGCTGGCGCGCGGCCACATTCTGGTGGAAGGCGTACCGGGCTTGGCTAAAACTATGGCGATTAAAACGCTGGCCGAAGCCATTGGCGGTGAGTTCAAGCGCATTCAGTTCACGCCAGATTTGGTACCGGCGGATTTAGTAGGGACGCGCATCTTCAACCAAAAGACGGGTGAGTTCACCACTTCCTTGGGGCCGGTGTTTACCAACTTACTGCTGGCGGATGAAATTAACCGTGCGCCCGCCAAAGTGCAGAGCGCATTGCTAGAAGTGATGCAAGAGCGGCAAGTGACCATTGGCCGCGAGACGCACAAAGTGCCCAATCCCTTCCTTGTGCTGGCCACGCAAAACCCCATTGAAACCGAAGGCACGTACGCTTTGCCCGAAGCGCAAGTAGACCGGTTTATGCTTAAGGTTTTGGTGGGCTACCCCACTCCCACGGAAGAGTTTGTGATTGTGGAGCGCATGACGAGCGCCCTACAAGCCGTGCAGAAAGTGCTGACGACGGATGAATTAGTGGGCCTGCAAAAACAAGCGGATAAAGTGTATGTGGACCCGGCGCTGATTGAGTTCGCCGTGCGGATGGTGACGGCCACGCGCCAAACCAAGGATGTGGGCCTGCCGGATTTGCAACGCTACCTGATGTTTGGCGCTAGCCCGCGCGCCTCCATCAATCTTATTCTCACCGCGCGTGCTTTGGCATTTGTGCGGGGCCGCAATTACGTTCTGCCGCAAGATGTGCTGGATATGGCGTTTGATGTTCTGCGCCACCGGCTAGTGCTTTCTTACGAAGCGCTTTCGGATAACGTGAATGCCGATGCAATTCTAAAGCGCATCCTTGACCGTTTGCCCATCCCGGTGGTGCCACTCCGTGAACGCCTTGATGCCCGTATCCCTGCCTGAGCGCACCACCCCGGAACGCCTACTCCAACGGCTGGATTGGACCGTCATCCGCCGGTTGGATGGTTTACTGCAAGGCGATTACCGCAGTTTGTTCTACGGCTACGGCGTAGATTTTGCCGATTTGCGCGAGTATCAGCCGGAAGACGATATCCGTTACATTGATTGGAATGTGACGGCGCGCATGGAAGTGCCGTATGTGCGGCAGTATCACGAAGACCGCGAAATTACGGCGTGGTTTTTACTCGATTTGAGTCCTTCCATGGATTTTGGCACGGTGCGCGGGCACAAGCGGCTGGCGCTGATTGAATTTGTTACGGCGGTAGCGCGCCTGCTCACACGGCATGGCAACCGCGTGGGCGCTATGTTTGCCAGCGGCGGCCAAAAAGTAGAGCGCGTGATTCCGGCTAGCGGCGGGCGCGCACAAGTTCTGCGCTTGATTAATGATTTGCTGAAGCAACCGCCCGCGCCGCGTGCCCCACTCACTAATTTAGCGCCGTTGTTGGCCACCGGCCTGCAAACGTTCAAACGGCGCTCACTGGTATTTATCCTTTCAGATTTTATTAGCGCGCCCGGTTGGGAGAAGCCGCTGAATTTGCTCAGCCGCAAGCATGAAGTGTTGGCCGTTCGGCTGTGGGACCCGCGTGAGACGGAATTGCCTAACATTGGCCCGATGCTGATGGAAGACGCTGAAACCGGTGAGCAGTTATACGTGGATACGGGTGATAAAAAATTCCTCCAACGGTTTGCAGAAGCCGCGCGGCGCAGAGAAAGCCAACTCGCGGAGGCGTTCAAACGCTCCGGCGTGGAGGCTCTCTCACTTTCCACGCAAGATGATTTAGTGCGGGCCATTGTGCGTTTTGCGCAACAGCGGCGGCAAAGGCGAAAATGAATGAAGTGCCCGCCCCTTCGACTGCGCGGCTTTTCTCCAAGCGGAGCAAGCATCCTGAGCGAAGGCCCGCCGCTTCGCTCAGGGTGCTTGCTTTGTTTTGATTGGAAGAAATTGTAACTAACCCATGAGTTTCCTCTGGCCGGTGATGCTGTGTTTCTTGGGCGTTCTGCCGCTGATGGTGGTGGGCTACGTGCTCATTCAATACCGCCGCCGCAAGCTGGCCGCCACATACAGTGCGCTAGGCTTTGGGCCAGCCGCGCAAAACCGAGCGCTGGCCACCCGCCGCCACGTGCCCGCCCTGCTTTCGCTGTTTGCCCTCGCGCTCCTCATCTTTGCCTTAGCCCGCCCGCAAGCCGCTGTGGCGTTGCCCCGCCAAGAAAGCACCGTAATCTTGGTGTTTGATATTTCGGGCAGTATGGCGGCCACGGATATTGAACCCACGCGCATGGAAGCGGCCAAAGCCGCCGCGCAAGCCTTTATAGAGCGGCAACCAGAAAACGTGCGCTTGGGCGTGGTGGCCTTTAGTGATAGCGGCTTTTCTATTCAAATGCCCACGCAAGATGAAGCGGAAATTCTCTCGGCCATTAACCGCTTAGCGCCGGAGCGCGGCACCTCACTGGCGCGTGGTATCACCGCCGCGTTAGATGTGTTGGTGGCCGATGCCGCCACGGAGCCGCTTCCGGAAAATTACACCACGCTTCCTGCCACGCCAGAGCCGCGCGTCAAGTTTCCCTCCGCCGCCATTGTTCTGCTTACAGATGGTGAAAACACCGTGCGCCCAGACCCATTGGAGGCCGCGCTAGCCGCGTTGGAAAGTGAAGTGCGCATTTACACCGTGGGCGTGGGAAGCCCACAAGGCGCTGTGTTGGAACTGGATGGCTTTAGTGTGCACACGCAATTGGATGAAGCCACACTGAAAGAGATTGCCAGCGTAACGCGCGGCGAGTATTTCAACGCGCAAAGCCAAGAAGAGTTGACGGCCATCTATGAAAAACTTAACCCGCAGGTGGAATTGAAATCTGAAAATATGGAAGTGACGGCGCTGTTTGCCGGTGTGGGGTTAGCCGTTTTGCTGGCGGCGGGGGCCTTATCTTTCTTCTGGTTCAATCGTTGGCCGTGAGAGGTATGTGATGGATTTGCTATGGCCCGGTTTCCTCGCCTTGCTCGGATTAATCCCGGTGTTGGTGGCCGTGTACGTGTGGCAGTTGCGGCGGCGCAGAAAATACGCGGTGCGTTACTCCAGCCTCGCCCTCGTCCGCGAGGCTTTGCCGCGTTCGCAATGGTGGCGGCGGCATTTGCCCTTCATTCTGTTTTTGTTCGCGTTGGCGAGTTTAGTGTTGGCGTTGGTGCGGCCCGTGGCCATTGTGGCCGTGCCCAGCGGGCAAGCCACCATTCTGCTGGCTATTGATGTTTCGCGGAGCATGTGCTCTACGGATATTTTGCCCAACCGGCTGGAGGCCGCCAAAGCCGCCGCGCTGAACTTTGTGCAAAGCCAACCGGCTAACGCGCAAATTGGCCTTGTGGCTTTTGCCGGTTACGCGCAAATTATTCAAATGCCCACCAATGACCAAGAAGTTCTGCAAGACGCCATTATTAGTTTGATAACGGGCCGCCGCACCGCTATTGGCAGTAGCATTCTCACTTCCATTGATGCCATTGCTGAGATTGACCCCAGCGTTGCGCCCAGCGTGCAAGATGCGAATGACCTTGTGCCCGTGCCGGTGCCGGCTGGCGCGTATGCCCCAGCCATCATTGTGGTGCTAACGGATGGCGTGAGCAATTTTGGCCCACACCCGCTGGAGGCCGCTCAACAAGCCGCTGATCGCGGCATTCAGGTGTACACCATTGGCTTCGGCTCTGATAATGAATTTAGCCCGTTTGCCGGGCCGGGCTGTCAGTTTAATGATCAGTTTGGTGGCGGCGGGGGCGGCTTTGGTTTTGGCGGCGGTGGGGGTGGCTTCCGCCGTGGTATTGATGAGGAGACGCTTCAGCAAGTTTCTACGCTCACGGGCGGCGAGTATTACGCCGCCACCAACGCGCAAGAATTACAATCCGTGTTCCAAAACCTGCCCACGCATCTCATCACCAAGCATGAAACTACCGAGTTAAGCGTGATTTTT
>JAEURM010000057.1 GCA_016789245.1 Anaerolineales bacterium | reverse complement strand
CATCTGACTCAAACCGCTCATTCAAAGCCGCCAACACCGCAAAACGCTCTGTGGTAGCCCGGCCGCTCAGCTTCATTAGGACGGGCCGCACAAATACTTCCATCCCCACCAAAGCCGAAACCGGGTTGCCGGGTAAGCCGATGAAAGGCAAGCGCCCCACCCGCCCCACCGCCAGCGGCTTGCCGGGCCGCATCTTCACTTTCCAAAAGGCCAGCGCGCCCGCCGCCTCCACCGCTTCCTTCACAAAATCATACGCGCCCACGGAAACGCCGGCCGAGGAGAGGATGAAGTGCGCGCCGCTGGCCTCAGCTTGCGCGAGTTTGGCACGCACATCCTCCAACTTATCTTGCGCCACGCCCAAGCGCACCACCCGCCCACCGTATTGTTCAATGGCCGCCGCGAGGGAATACGTGTTGGAATCTCGGATTTGGCCCGGGCGCGGTTTCTGGGCAACGGGCACTAACTCATCACCACTGGAGAGCAGAGCCACCACTGGTTGAACGTGTACTTGCACCAGCGCGTGGCCCAGCCCGGCCAAAACGCCAATGGCCGCTGGCCGCAGAAGTGTGCCGTGCGCCATCACCAATTGCCCCACCTGCACATCTTGCCCGGCCGGGCGGAAGTTGGCGTGCCAGCTAGCGGCCTTGAAAATTTTTACGGCGGCTGGCAGAGCGTTTGAGTCACGCTTCACGTCCGTCTCTTCCACTGGCACTACGGCCTCCGCTCCTTCCGGCAGAGGCGCGCCCGTCATAATGCGCATGGCCGTGCCGGATGCCAGCGGCTTCACCTCCAAACTCCCCGCCGGAATATCGCCGCTCACAGGCAAAACTACTGGCGTTTCAGCTGTGGCAGATGAGACGTCTGCCACACGCACTGCAAACCCATCCATAGATGAGTTGGCAAATGGCGGCAAGTTCTCCGTAGAAACGATAGCCTCGGCCAGCACGCGCCCAGCGGCGTTTTCTAAGGGCACGCGCTCCGTAGGGAGTGGTGAAAAGTTTTCAAGGATGCGGGCGCGGGCTTCGGCAACAGTAAGCATAGAATCAAAAATGGAGATAAAGAAGCGGACTCAGCCAATTCAACTTCGCATGGAGCACGGGGCTAAAGCCGCCGCGCTGGGAACAGTGCCCCATCAATGGAGCTAGCAGAAGAAGCCGGATTTTATCAGGCGCTGGTATTAGCGTGGGCGTTTACGCCCGCGAGCTAACGCGTTTTCGGGCGATAGGCTTCAATCACGTTGGGCAGTTGTTCAATGCGCGAGAGAATGCGCGGCAATACGGTAATATCCGTCACGTCCATCGTCAAATCAATAGTAGCCAACGTGCCTTTGCTCACGGAACTAACAGAACTCATGTTGATGCGCTCGTTCGTCATCACCGTGGCTACATCGCTCATCAGGCCGGGCCGGTCATACGCGTTCACGCGGATGGAAACCGGGTAGGTATGTTCCGCGTTGCCCCACGAGACTTTTAGCATGCGTTCCGGCTCACGATTATTGAGCACGTTCGGGCAATCGCGCCGATGAATGGTGACGCCGCGCCCCCGCGTCACATAGCCCACAATCGGGTCACCGGGCACCGGGTTGCAACAGGTGGCCAAGCGCGTCAGCATATCACTCACGCCCAAAACAGAAACTTCACCCGTGTTGGCTTCCCGCCCCGTTTCAATGTGCGTGGGCAGAAGTTTCTTATGCTCCTCCTGCTCTTGTTCTAGCACAATGGAAGCAATTTGTTTACCCAGCACATCCCCAATGCCCAGCGCGTACAACAGCTCTTCCGGGCTTTTATAGCCCAGCTCTTTCGCCAGCGCTTCTTGATTGAAATCCATCGCCCCCAGCCGCCGCAACTCTTTCTCAAGTAAAGCGCGGCCCTGAGAAACGGTTTGCTCACGTTCCTGCCGCCGGAAGTACAACTTAATTTTTTGGATGGCGCTGGCCGATTTCACCAAACTCAAATCTGGGTTCAGCCAATCCCGCGAGGGGCCACCCTGCTTGGCGGTGAGAATTTCAATTTGCTCGCCCGTGTGTAGTTTGTAATCTAATGAAACCAGTTTGCCATTAACTTTAGCCCCACGGCAACGGTGCCCTACGGCCGTGTGGACGTGGTAAGCAAAATCAATCGGGGTGGCGCCGCCCGGCAAATCAATAATATCGCCGCGCGGCGTAAAGCAATAGACGCGGTCAGCAAAAATATCTTCTTTAACGGCTTTGACGAAGGTGCCGGCATCTTCTTGCCCCAACTCCATCATCTGCTTCCGAAATTCTTGAATAGATTTTTCGTAAGCTTCATCGCGCCGCGCGCCTTCTTTATAGCGCCAGTGCGCGGCAATGCCGTACTCCGCTTGCTCATGCATATCGGGCGTGCGGATTTGCACTTCCAGCGGTTTACCATCGGTGTACAGCACGCTGGTGTGAAGCGATTGATACAAATTGTCTTTCGGCGTGGCGATGTAATCGTCAAACTGGCCGGGGATTGGATTCCACAGGGAGTGGATGATACCCAGCGTGAAATAGCAAGTGGCTTTATCTTTCACTAGCACACGCACGGCGCGCCAATCAAAAACCCCCTGAAAGCCAATGCCCTTGCGCTTCATCTTTTTATAAATGGAATAGATGTGTTTGGGTCGCCCAAACACCTTGCCTTCAATCCCGTTCGTCTTTAGGGCAGTTTGCACTTCGGCCAAAATATTATTGATGGTTTGGTCCCGGTCCGCTTCTTCAACCGAAATGGCGCTGGCAATCTCTTTATACTCTTCCGGATGTAAATACCGGAACGATAAATCCTCTAATTCTGATTTGAGCCGCCAAATGCCCAGCCGATTGGCCAAGGGCGCGAAAATCTCTAACGTCTCTCGCGCAATCCGTTGTTGCTTATCATGCGATTTAAAATTGAGCGTGCGCATGTTGTGCAACCGGTCAGCGAGCTTCACAATCACCACGCGCACATCTTCACTCATCGCCAAAAATGTTTTCCGCAAACTCTCAATATTGCGGTCAATCGGTTGGTTGCCTTCTTTGGAAACGCGCGGCAACTGTGCCAGTTTGGTTACCCCATCTACCAACTTGGCCACTTCCGGCCCAAAATCTTTGGCAATCTCATCCAAGGTGAGTTCGGTATCTTCCACCGTATCGTGAAGCATACCGGCCATAATCACGGCGGCGGGCATTTTCAGTTCTGCCAGAATATGCGCCACGGCCACACAGTGTGTTACATACGGTTCACCCGAGGCGCGAGACTGCCCAGCGTGCGCCTTCTCGGCCACGGCATAGGAACGCGTAATCAATTCACGTTCGTTGAGGGGTAAATGCGCGGGCAGGGTTTCAACCAGTTGTTGCCACTTCATAGAGTGAAAAGTATAATTTCGAGTAACAGGAAGGGCAAGGAAATCGCTTTAAGGCCATTTCAAGTCCTTCAAGTCCAAAACTTGAACCCAAAACCGATAGCTGTCTTCTTCAAAGTGGAATAACTTTACCCGGCTTTGAAGAATGACTTGAGAGCGAGAATTTAATGCTCGAACAAGCCGCCGCCCCTTTAACTGGCAAAGGCCTTTGGTTGGAAAACGCCGCCGAAGATTTTGCCGCTTTACGTGCGTTCGTTCGGCGTGCCGCGCTTTCACACCTAATGGTGCGGGTGGCCGATGGTGCCGATGCATTAAATTGGGATGTAGTGCAAGAATTGCACAGCCGCTTGGGTTTGCCGGTGTGGGGCGTGGTGCGGCTATACGGGCGCGCACCGGCCTTTAAGTTTGTGGCCGCCCCTCATTATCAAAGCCAACAAGCGGAAACCGCCCTTCACGCCGCGCAGGTTTTGAGTTTAAGTGGTTTAGTGCTAGAAGCGCGGGAAGGTTGGGAACAGCCGGACGGCGAAGAGGTGGCATCCGCTTATGTTCAAACTCTGCGGGCGGGTGTGCCGCACCTGCCGCTGGCCCTTTCAGCGTGGAGTTACCCGCCCGCCCACGCCAATTTCCCCGGCCGTGAGTTCCGGGCGGCCTGTGCGGTGGATATGCCGTTTGTTTTCTCAGCCGCGCAATTGGGGGCCGCGCATCACATTTTTTCCCGCTTAACGCCACAGTTGGCGTTTGCGCCCGTGGTGCCCGCTTTTGCCAGCCAACACTTTAGTTTCTCCAATGAAGAGCTTACGCATATTCTCAACCGCGCCGATGAGTTGAACGTGCCCGCCCTCAGCGTGTGGGATTGGCACGCCCTGCAACAGCCCTCACAAATGACTCTGGCCACTGTTTACGCCGGCTGGCATGCCCCGGCCACCGCTGAAAGTGATACTGATGAAGCGGAATTAGATAACGAGGCGCTGATGACCGAGCTTCACACGCTGTTGGCCGATGCGGATGAAGAACTGCCGGAGCATTTGCGGGATGAAGCGCTGGCGGTGGTTGAAGCTGATGAGGTGGATGATTTGGACTCTCAGCTTCACAAGCTCTTGGCCGATGCAGATGAGGAACTGCCCGGCCACTCGCGTGCAGAGGCCGCCGAAATGGAACCCGAAGTGGTGGATGATTTACACATCCAACTTCACGCGCTGTTGGCTGACCAAGATGATGAATTGCCTGAACACTTGCAAGACGAACCAGCGCGTTGGCTGAAGCAGGATACGGAAACAGGCGCGGTCTTCTTTTCCGAAAGTCAGCGAGAACTCACCAGTCAGCCCGTCCTGACCCACTTCTTCAAAGCGTTGCGCACCGGCCGGTTGGCAGAGGCCACCGCCTGTTACGCGCCCGAGTTTACCCACATCAATCCGCAACACGTCACGCGCAATCCCGCAGATGTGGCACAGTTTTATTCACAATTATTTACGCACTACAACGCCGCCACTCTGGCTGTAAGCCAAATGCAAGGCTCCGCCCGGCTGATAGCTGTGAGCTGGACTCTGCACGCGCCAAGCGGCGAGGTGTTGCACGGCCAAGACTCATTTCACTTGAACCGCCATAACCAGATTGTGTATCACGATTTGCAATTTCAGGAGCCGTTGGCATCTGGCTGATACGCGGGTGAAGCGCAAGGTCGGCGATTTAGCAGGGAAGATAGGTATGCAGTGGGCTCTGACTTTATCAAATCTTCATATCGTTTTTATAGTTTAGTAAGGCTGGCTTGCGCCAGAGTCATTTGCTTTCAATCCATACAAGGAGCATAGAGTATGTCTTTTGATTTCCTACTTAAGCCAGAGTGGTGGTGGCTCATTGTCGGTCTTTTAATTGGCTGGTTTGTAGAATGGGTCATTGATTGGGTTTACTGGCGCCGTCAGCGCGATCAGTGGCGTGCTGAGTTGAATGCTTGCCGGGATGAACGCGCCAAACTCGAAGGCCAATTAGGCGAGGCAAAAGCGGAAGTAGGCGATTGGCGCGTCAAAGTGGACGGCCTTGAAGCCAAACTCAAAGCCGAGCATGATGCCCACGCCGAGGCCGAAGCCGATTTGCAGGCTTGCCTAAATGCCCGCACTCAACTGGAAGCCGAGCTAAAAGCCGCGCAAGAGGCTCAATTGAAGGCGGAGGCGGATTGGAAAGCCGCACATGATTTGAATGGCACACTCAAAGCCGAATTAGATGGCTTGCAGGTGGATTTAGGTGTGAACAAAAACCGCGCCCTGAAGTTGGAAGGCGAGCTCGGCGGCGTGCAAGCGGATTTGACGGCAAAGTTGGGCTTGCTGGCTGGTGCAGAGGCGTTGGCCGCTACCTTGCGCGGCGATGTGGATGGCCAGCGCCAACGGGCGGATGCGGCCGAAACCGAATTGCTTGCCTTGCGCGCCGATTTATCGAGCCGCTCCTCCCGCTTTGATGCCGATTTTGGCGAACTCAAGTTAAAGGCCGAAGGTTCTGAAGCCGAACTGGCCGATTTGCGCTTGCAATTGGCCGAAAGCATTAACTTGCGCAACCAAACCGAAGCGGCGTTGGCGCAAGTACGCGCCGATTTGCTGGCCGCGCAGGGCCGGGGTGACTCACTGGCCGCTGAACTGGATGGCGCACGTGGGCAGATTTCTGCCAACGCCAACGTGGAAGGCGAACTGGGCGAACTGAAAGTACAACTGACTGAAAAATCCGCGCGGCTGGCTGGGGCTGAGACTGAGTTGAATGATTTACGCGCTCAACTTACGGCGCGAGTGACGGCTCATGATGGCGAGTTAGCAAAACTGCGCACGGATTTAACCGAGAAGGCCGGTTTGTTGTTAGGGGCCGAAGCGCTGGCCGCGCAACTGCGGGGTGATTTAGATGCGCATCGTGGCCGCGCCGAAGCCGCCGAAGTGGAACTGGGCAAACTCCGTTTGGAGTGCTCAGGCAAGCTGGAGCAATTGACGGTGGCCGAAGGTGAACTGACGCGCTTGCGCGCTGACTTGGCCGCTCTGCAAACCAGCGGCAGTTCTGCGGAAAGCGAGTTAGTAGATTTGCGTGCGCGCACTTCGCGCTTTGATGCCGATTTTGGTGCGCTCCGCTTGAAGGCGGATGGCACGGCGCTAGAATTGGCCGACTTGCGGGGCCAACTGGCAGAAAGCCGCAACGCGCACAACCACACCCAAGCCGAGTTGGCGAGTTTGCGGGCGCAATTACTGGCCGCTCAAAATCACGCCAATGAATTAGAAGATGAACTGGCCGCCGCCGCGATTGAGGCCAAGGCCGGTTCTTCACGCTCGGTGAGCTTTGATGTAATGGCCGCCGCTGGTGGAGCCGCTGTGGCGGCGAACGCAATGGCCACCGGTAGCGCCATTGAATTTGATGACTTTGAACCCATCAATGGCATTGGGCCAGTGTTTGAGCGCCGCCTGTACGATGCTGGCATTACCACCTATCAACAATTGGCCGATACACCCGCTGACCGAATTTTGAGCATTGTGAAAGCCAAGCCGTGGCAAGCCATTGACGCGAACTTCTGGATTAGCCAAGCCCGCGAGTTTGCGAAAGCGAAGCGTGAAGGCACGCTGGCCGGAGCCCCTAAAGGTGACAATCTCATCATCATCAACGGCATTGGCCCCGTGTTCCAACGCCGCTTGAACGATGCGGGCATTTACACCTTTGAGCAACTGGCTGATACACCCAGTGAGCGCATTGTGGAAATTGTGAAGGCCAAGAGCTGGCAAGCCATTGACCCGGATTTCTGGCGGCAACAGGCCCGTGATTTTGCGGCGAAGAAATAACGGAAGCGAGAGAAACTCATGAGCATTGCAGAACGCGGCCAACGTTTGGATCGCTTCAAGACCATCGTTGCCATTATCCTAGCGTTACTATTATTGTTGATGTGTTTTCTGTTGGCGAGCCGGGTTCCTACAACGCCTGCCGCCACCGCTACACCCGTAGCGCAAGCCCCCACAACGGCCCCGGCCACCCAAGCGCCAATTGCCGCGCCCACAGTCAACGCCGATGTGAAAGATGATGGCACCCTCACGCTGAGGGGAACCGGCACCCCCGGCTCTACACTACAAATTGTGATTGATGGCCAATCAGCCGGTGAAGTGACCGTTGGGCCGGACGGCAAGTGGACGTTCAACGCCAATTTACCCGCTGGTGAGTACAAAATAGAAGTGAATGCATTGGACGCAGGCGGCAAAGTAACCGCCGCCGCCCCCGCCGTTACAGTGACTGTGCCCGCCGCGTTGGCCGCGCCCATAATTGAAGCGCCCACCGAAACCATTGCGGGGCCAGTGAACTTCACTATCAGTGGTACGCCCAACTCAGACTTTCAAGTTTTGGTGGATGGCAAAGTGGTGAGCGCGGGCAAGTTTGGCGCTGATGGCAAAGCCACCATCACCACAGAGCTGGCGGCTGGCCCGCACACCATTGAAGTGAACGCGCTGGATGCGGGTGGCAAAGTAGTTGCTTCGGCTGAGCCGCTTTCCCTCACGTTGAATGAAAAGGCCGCTGGGCCAACTATTTCTGGGTACGGCGGTGATACAGCTGGCCCCATCGTCTTCAATGGCACGGGAACGCCCGGCGCTAAAGTACAAATTGTGGTGGATGGCCAACCGGCGGGCGAAGCCGAAATTGGGCCGGACGGACTGTGGAGCTTTACCACTGACTTAACGGCTGGCCCACACAAAGTAGAAGTGAATGAATTGGATGTGGATGGCAAAGTCACCGCTACCACTGAACCCGTGGATTTAACGCTAGGTGAAAACACAGCGGCCAAAGCTCCTACATTAGATTTGCCAAATGGCGCGTTGTACACCGGCCAGCAAACACTCACCGGCACGGGCACGCCCGGCAGTAAAGTGCAAATTGTAATTGGCGGCACGCCAGTGGGCGAAGCCTCCGTTGGTGCGGATGGTAAATGGAGCTTTGATGCCGAGTTCCCCAGCGTGGGTGAAGTGCCAGTGGTGGTAAATCAGTTGGATGCGGCCGGCACTGTCACCGCCTCATCTGAAACCGCCACGCTCAAGTTCAGCGCCCTCACGCTAGATACGCTGGCCGCCAGTTACGCACCTGGCACGGTTACGCTCGGCGGCAGTGGCGTCCCCGGCAGTAAAGTGCAGATTACGGTGGATGGCCAACCCGTGGGCGAAGCCGAGGTAGGCGCGGATGGCAAGTGGAGCTTCCCGTACAACTTCACCCAAGCCGGAAACTTCGCTGTGGCCGTAAACGGCTTAGATGCTAGTGGGCAAGTTGTGGCCACTACCCAGCCCGCCACGGCCCGCATCAAAGCGCCCGTTGCGGCAGATATCAAGCGCATCTGTGATTTCAGTGACCCAACGGTGTTTGGTGAAGACAAAGGCAAGTTCTGGCTGGTAGATCGGTGCGATACGATGACGTACATCGCGCGCCGCACTAACATCCCATTAGGCACCCTCATCGCCGCCAACCCGCAAGTAAAGAATCCAGATTTAATTTACCCCGGCTGGGAAATCGCCCTGCCCGGAAGATAGCTACTCAAGACTTCGGAAGTCTGAACAAAAGAAGCCCAGCGACTCAGCCAGCCGTTGGGCTTTTTTATTTCCGTGTCAATCCGTGTTCATCCGCGTCCTACCTCCCTGTGGCCTAAAACTTGCATACATCCCGCACATGCTCACTGGCAAAGGTTGGTTCATCTGGCAAGTAAGCCGTTGTGAAGGCGGTAACCCGCAAGCCATAGCGGATAAAGCACGGGCCACTGGTTGCACTCACGTTCTGTTGAAAATTGCGGAGCGTACGTACAGCTTTGGCTTTGATGCCCTCCGGCGGGATTTAGTGAAGCCGGTGGTGGAAGCTCTGCATGCGCGCGGCTTACAGGCGTGGGGCTGGCATTACCTTTATGGTGAGAAACCTAAAGATGAAGCCCGCATTGCCATCAACCGCACGCAAGAGTTGAAGCTAGACGGTTACGTGATTGATGCCGAAATTGAATTTACGCGAGCGGGCATGCACCGCCCCGCCGCGCAGTTTGTGACCGAAGTGCGCAAAGGTCTGCCCAACACGCCGATTGCGCTTTCGAGTTTTCGCTTCCCCACCAACCATCCGGCCTTCCCGTGGCGCGCATTTTTAGAAGGCTGTGATTTGACGATGCCGCAAGTGTATTGGGAGAAGGCGCACAACGCGGCGGAACAATTGGCGCGCAGTGTAGGGGAATTTAATAATGCCAAGCTGGTGGGAGCCGTCCGGCCTTACGTGCCCACCGG